>NZ_JBICTE010000027.1:0-96582 GCF_043197485.1 Micromonospora sp. NPDC049102
AACTCATCGGGGTACTTCTTCGGTGCCGCCACAGAAACTTCCTCCCCATGGCCATCAGACCATGACTACGAAGCTCCATCAAAGCGGGTAGCTCAAACCCGGGGCGGAACAATGTCTCCATCAAACCCGGTGCGGGATAGTAGGTCGTGCGTGCGGGACGTTGGGTTGGTTGGGTTGGTTGGGTTGGTTGGGTTGGTTGTTGGGGGTGTGGTTGTGATGGGTGTTGGTGTGGGGTGTGTGGAGTTTGGGTTGGGGTGGGTGCGGGCTGGGTTGTGGGTGGGTGTGGGGGGTGCGGGGGTGCCGGGGGTGGTGGTGGATGCGCCGCGGGTGGGGGGTGTGCATCAGGTTTTTGTGGATGAGGCGGTGGATTCGTCGGTGGTGGGTGGGGTGTTGGGGGAGCAGTGGGTGGGGGTGCGGGAGCGGTTGGTGTATGTGCCGGTTTCTGGTGGTGGGTTGGGGGTGGCGTTGGGGGTGGCGTTGGGTCGTGGGCGTGAGTTTGGTGTGCCGGTGTTGGTGTCGGGTGGTGGGTTGGGGGATGTGTGGGGGGAGCGGGTGGTGGCGTTTCCTGGTGGTGGGCAGGTGGTGTTGCCGCGGGAGTTTGTGGTGGAGGGTGGGCATATGGCGCAGGTGTTGCGGGCCGCTGTTGGGGTGGGTTCGCGTGGTGGTGAGGGGGAGGTGCCGCGGGTGTTGGTGGATGCGGTGCGGGGTTTCCCGGTGTGGGGTGGGGATGGGGATTGTGTGGTGCGGGCGGGTTGGGTGTTGACGGCGTTGGGTGTGGGTGGTGCTGCCGCGGATGCTCAGGGGTCGGGGGCGGGGTGGGGGTCGGTGGCGGCGGTGGCGGCGCGTTTGGGTGGGGTGTTCGCGGCGGCGTCGATGCAAGATGTGGCGCGGTTGGCGGTGGGGCATTCGACGGTGGTGTGGGTGCGTGATGTGGTGGTGCCGCAGCATGTGGTGGTGGTGCACCGTTCGCATGAGGATGCGTGGTGGTTGGTGCAGACGCAGGTGCGCGATGTCGCGGGTCGGGTGGTGCGGTTCGATCCTCGGGGGCGCGATGGTGGGGGGTTGGGGCGGTCGATTCTGGTGCCCGTGCAGGCCTCGGGTGGGTTGTTGAGCGTCGGTGCGGGTGGGCGGGTGTTCGTGGGTGATCCGGTGGTGGGTCCGGCGGGGGTGGACGCGCTTGTGGATCCGGCGCTCACGCCTCGGGCGGGCATGATGCCCACCCCGGCCTGGTCGGCGCCGCTGGCCGAGGTCCCTGCGATCAGTAGGCGCTCTCACCGCGGTCAGGTAGGCCATCCGTGGATGGTGTATGACGCGCCGTTCGGGTACTCGCCGCAGCACCTCGATCGGATGGTGATGCAGGACTTTGCCGCGTCTCCGGACTCACCGGCTCTGGTGAACTTCGCCTTCGCCGGCGAGCAGCAGATGCAGTGGGCCCTGGACCGAGGCATGTACGTGGTGTACTTAAAATTGGACACTCTCGAGACCGTGCTCGCGCATCAGAGCATGCGGGAGCAAGTCCTGGACGCCGCTTACTTCACGAACACGCTCCTTAATCTCGACGCGGTCACCGGTTTCATCGAGAGTCAGTGGTCCACCACGGCGACAAACACCCTCGACACCACCATGACCGACCTACTGACGGGCATCGCCGCACCCCACGGATCATTCGACCCGATGATCACCACGCCGGACCCGATGATGATGAATCTGGACCCGATGATGGCGGAACCGTCCTGGCAGCAGAGCGGCCAGAGCGACCCCTACCAGATGACCCACACGCCATGGCCAGGACAGAACCTGCTCTCCGGACAGTGGGCAACGCCTTCCACCGACACCACCTGGACCAGCGCCGACACCACCGGGGCGTGGGACGACCCCAGGTGGGCGCAGCTCACGGCGAACCCACCCACGGCGACCGCGAGCACCAGCACCGCACCCGAGACCACCACGCACCACCGCACCGACACACCGAACATCACCGGCCCCATGAGCATGTTCGAACACCAACCCCCCACCCACCACCTCCCCACCCACGACAACGAGGACCACGACTCCCTCTTCGACGGTGACGAGGACCACGACTTCCTCCCCGACAGCCACTCCGAGCATGACGAGGACCACGACTCCAGGCAACAACAACCCGCCCAAGCAACCGACGAGAAACGAAAATCCACCGCGGAGGAACGCGCTAACGTCATCAAACAATGGGTGGCGATAGACCCCACCAACCACCAAAACGCAATCCCCCCTATATCGGAGAAAGTGAATATCAACGGACAGAAATACTCCATCGGAAGGATTCTTCACACTCTGACTAAAATTGGACTATATCGCGACGAGCCGGTGGTTAGGCAAGCTCTGCGAGATGCCGGATTCGAGGTCTCCAACGACGGTAAGGGGCGTATGCACATCGTCGGCTTTCGGAGAATGACCGACGATGAGACGACAGATTTCCGGGCCGCCTACTTCGAGTGGGTCACCGAGATGAACGAGGAAGGCGAACTAGTCAATATCTCGAAGATGCCCCTGGCTACGCTGAAGCTGGACATTCCGAACAAGCCTGGCGAACAGGTTTATTTCGGCCAAATAATGCACAATATGAAAACACGAGGGCATCCTGATCCAAGTGGCGAGATCGCCCGGATGCTGCAAGAGATGAGCGGCTTCGTGCTCATCCACCGAACCGGTAGGGGATTTGACGGTTTCAAGGTGCCCGGAGCGCCGAAGCGAAACACCGGGAAGCTATCGCCCCAAAAGGAACAGGCTTTTAAGGAGAGGATCGAGGCGGTCGAGCTTTGGGTGGGGAACGGCGAAAACGCGGGCAAGGTTCCTACCAAGAGTGAAACGGTGTTGAACGAGGCGGGGAAAGAACACAAAGTCGGTCAAATGTTTGCCCGTTGGCGAGTCGAGGGGCTCGTGTTCCATGAGGGGCTGTTCAAAGTCCTGGAGGATAACGATTTCAAGCCCGAGCGCGATGGCTCCAAGATGTACCTCCCTCGCGACAAGGGCATGCTTGTCTCCACAGCCGAGAAGGCGGCGGGTGTCGAGGATCTTTTCGCCGCTTATGACCTCTGGGTTGAAGGTGACCCCAAACAAAGAGCGAAAAAGATCCCTGGACAAATGGTTAAGATCACGCTCCCGGGAGGGAGTATCCGCGTCAATCTCGGCAAGCGGATGGACACTCTCGTCCAAGAGGGTCTTGTGGATCCGGGGGGGACGATCGGTGAGCGTCTGCGTGAGCGTGGACTGCACACAGACACCCGGGGCGACAAGACTTTTCTTGTGCGTCTGGAGGGTGCGCCGGCCGAGGTAGGGTCGGTGTCCGCCGCGACGCAGGAGACCGCGGGTGTGGGGCGCTCGCTGCCGGTGTGGGCGCAGGCGTCGGGCTCGGGTATGCCACCGGTCGCGGTGCAGGAGCCGGTTGTCCTGCCGCCTGGTGTCACTCAGCGCGACGGTCAGCCCGGCTTGTACTGGGTGGGTCCCCTGTCCCAGGATTCGACGGCGGGAAAATGGCTAGCGGCCGCGGGCGACACAGTGCTCGAGGCCAACCCGCAGGCTCCGGTGATCATGCTGAGTCGCGCGCCCGAGGAACACAGACGCGACGAGGATCTGCGGGCGCTGCGGCGTCTGGTGCAGCAATTCACGTTGAAACAGCAGTCCACCCTGGTCATCACCACCGACCCCGTCACGGAACCACTCAAGCAGATCGCAGCCGCCTACAGTTTCGACATCCTGCACCTCGCCGCCGGCAGCACCACCCACGCCAGCACATCCACCACGCCCCGCGCGAACCTGGACACCATCTGGCGAACCACCACCACCGCCGGCACCACCACAGACGCGACCAAGAATTTCACCCAAGACCTGCTCACCCGCACGATCGGGGCCCTGCCCATCCCAGAGCCGGTGACACCCGCGCTCGCGAAACTCCTACTCACCCCCAAAGCGAAAGACAAAATCAGCCTCCTGCACGAATACCGCGCCCACCTACACACCTCACAGGTACGCGCCGAACTCGACACCATCATCACCACCAACGACAACGATCACTGGTTCAGCAGCACCAGACCACTGCTCAATCTCCTCGACACCCCCGAACACACCCCCGTGTTCCTGGCCTACCAAACCGCACCACCAGAGAACACCACGCAACGCCACCAGATCCTGCTCAGCCAGGCCGCCCGCGACATCCCTGTCCACGAACGCGTCACACTCATCCACGACACCGGACACCCCACCAGCAGCGCCGAAGCCGCCATGACAGCAGTCAACATCCTGTTCACCCACGGCGAAGACCACGCCCTGCGATACATCCACAACCACACCGCCGACCTCAACACCACCGCACGCTACAACTGGGTCGACGCCATCGCCGCCCTCCACACCCAACACCCCGACAAAACCGACCAACTCACCAACATCAGCGCCGCGATCTACAACTGCGGACCCCACCAAAACGATCCCCACTGACGAGATAATTGACGTGATCTCCACAAGAATCCGGTAGGTATCGGTATTCGAAATGGGTGAGGTGGAGAGCGGCGCGGACGACATCGCCGACCTGCCGTGGGCTGGCTGTGCGGTGACGCAGGGTCCGCCAGCGGCCGACGAGGATCGCGAAGCCGCGTTCTCCGAGGCACCGCATGGATCGGAGGACGGCGTTGTAGGCGCGGTTGTCGACGGCGAGCCGGCGGCCGGCGGCGGGTTGCTTGTGTGGGGTGTGGATGCCCTGGCCAGCGCCTTCGTAGCCGGAGTCGGGCCCCGAGGGTGGTCTTGTCCTCGCCCTTGCCGAACCACACCAACACCAGGATCGCCTGGTAGAAGCACGTCAGCGCCCGGGATCCCGGGAGGGTGCCCACCGCCCGACGCTCGGCACGAATCAGCCGCGCCACGTGCTGAACGAGTTCCCTGGGCACGTCGAGCCTGGCAGAATAGGCGATCACGTGGAGCCCTCTCGGAGACTGGATTCTGTCGCAAGAACCTGTCTACCGATGGCTCCACATCCATATCCAACACCGTCCGGTATGAACGTTACGCCCATGTCATCCCCACTCAGCCACCGAACCTTGCTGAGATCACCTCAATAGGGGTGGGTTAACTGCCCGTTCTCCGGTGAGCCATCTCCCCCGTCCTGCTTCTTCAGGCGATGATCGAAAGATACGGAATTACGGGGCAGGCGCGCTCCGCAGATTGCGCACCTCGTTTGGCGTTCAAGTAGCTCATTAAGCATAAGCAGATTCTTGGTCTCTTGTGAGGAGTTCCGCCCGTGCGGGCGGTCATCAGCCGTAACTTCTCTCAGAGATTTAAGCGTCGGCTCCGCCTTTAGGCGCTCAAGAATCGCTTGCTCCCCGCGTGGCCATAGGAAGAAGCGTTTTCTGCAACCTTTCTCTGGAAGAAACGTTGCATATCGAAGTACTTGCTCTCAAGGTAGTATCAGCGGGCTGGCGTACCGTCGATGACACAGGATTGCCTATAGCCATCGCCGCCGCCGCGAGGTAGGAGTGAAGCGATGCCCCCACGTGCAACTACAATCGTCGACCCTCGTTTCGCAGTTGAGCTGCGGCGACTTCGCGAGGCGGGGGGCCTGTCCCTCCGGCAGCTCGCCGCCGCCGTCATGCACGGCAAGAGCCTGATACACCAGTTAGAAGCCGGACAGACGAAGCCGACCGTCGCCGTGGCAGCTCGACTTGACGAGGCGCTGAAGGCGCGCGGCGCACTGGCGGGTCTCGTCATCGACGCACCCGACGGCGACGGCCGCTTGGCGTACACGGTGGCACACCCGCGTCGGGTCGATCGGGCTACCGCAGCGGCACTCGTTGGGCTGCTCGCTGGCTACCGCAGGTTGGAGGATGCCATCGGTTCGGGGTCGATTGTGGGGCCGGTCCGCGCTCATCTCGAAACCGTGACGAGCCTGTTGAGGGACGCGCCCCCCGATGTACGCCCGTGTCTTGTCGACGTCGCGGCACAGTGGGCGCAGTTCGCGGGCTGGCTGTGCACTGCCCGTGGTGAGGAGCGCGCGGCCACGATGTGGAACGCGAGAGCCCTGCATTGGGCCACCGAGGCCGATAACACGGATCTGATCGCGACCGTCCTGTCCTTTCAGGGGCACCAAGCGGAGTTGCGGCACGACCTCCCGGCCATGATCGAGCTGTCCCAGGAGTCACGTCGGGACCAGGCGGTGAACGCGGCTCTGCGCGCCTACTCCTCAGGCCAGGAGGCCAGAGGGCTGGCCATGGCCGGAGCGACCAGCGCCGATGTACTCACCCGCCTGTCGGAGGCATCGGATCTCCAAGCTCAGGCGGCCGAGGAACCGCTGTCGCCGTGGGGCTACTGGTACACGCCATCGTTCTTCGCGGTGCAACAGGGGAGTGTCCTGCGGTAT
The DNA here is from genome assembly GCF_043197485.1 of Micromonospora sp. NPDC049102. Classification (NCBI taxonomy): domain Bacteria; kingdom Bacillati; phylum Actinomycetota; class Actinomycetes; order Micromonosporales; family Micromonosporaceae; genus Micromonospora; species Micromonospora sp. NPDC049102. The sequence continues at coordinate 6,383 of NZ_JBICTE010000027.1, forward strand.
CTCGGTGCCACCGACAGTCGCGCGAACGATCGCGCGCTGGAACTGCTGACGGCTGGCGTCGCGGGCGTCAGTGAGGAGGCCAGCGGCGCGGAGTGGCACGGCCGCGACCTGGTGCACCTCGCCGTTGCGCAGGCGCAGGCCGGGGACGCGGCGGCGGCTCGCGAAACCCTCGCGGCAGCAGACGCCATCGCCCTTGCCGCAGCCTCCCGGGAACTCGCTCGTGAAGTGGCCGAGACGGTCCACCACCTTCGCCTGTCCGCTACGCCATAACGGACGCGTTTCACCTGGTACGGCACCGAATGTTGCATCGACGATGACTGTGGGTGACGGCGTTAAATGTCTGATGCCGTGCCCACTGGTTGATGGAGGTGGGCATGCGAGGCGACGAGCAGTCGAGTAAGGGTGAACAGGCTGAAGCTGCCGAGCAGGAGGCTGCCAAGCAGCGCATTCTTGCTCAGGCCGAGGCCGAGCGCGTACCCGTGGACGACACGACCCGCGCGGTCCCGGACCGGCGGTGGCGGCGTGAGCAGCGATGACCTCCCCATCGGACGACGGGTGGCCGGCTGGCGAGTGCGGCGGTCGATGACGCAGCAGATGCTTGCCGACCGGTTGCGCGGGTCGAAGAGCTGGGTGGACAAAAACGAGCCGGGCGCCGTCGGGTGAGAGCACGGTCGGCTCCACCGTGGGCGGTGATCGGATGCGGGCAGGCCGTGGTGCCATTCGACAGATACCACTCTGAAACTACCTCAATCGTCATCAGACTCAGGTGGACGTCAGCTTCCGAGTGACCCGCCCGGACTACGTCGTTTCAGGTGCTTGACCTGTCAATTTTCCGCCGGTAGTTTAAATGCACAACGACATGCATCGATCAAAGAGTGGGTGAACCGTGCTGTTGAAATCCATCGCCATCGCCATCACCGCGTCCGTCGCAGGCGCGCTGGCCACCGCCCCCGCCGCCTCGGCGGCAGCACCTGGAGTGTCGGTACAAGGCTGGGGGTCCGGGAACTGCCCGCAGGGCATGCTCTGCATCTGGCCTAACTGGAATCACCCGCCGCAGGGTCCCGTGGAGACGCCGTCTCTGACGACCAGCAGCGAGTGGACCGGCAGCATCCAGGGATTCAACTTCTACAACGGCACAGGCCGCGACGCCGTAATATCCGGGTTCACTCTCGGCTCGTCGATTCCCTTCAAGAACTGCGCTCCTGCCGGCGGGACCGGGGGCGACCTGTATATACCGGTCAACGTGACGAAGGTGACTTGGCAGCTGACCCCCTGCTGATCCTCCACTGGGCCTTTCCGAGTGGTGGCTTGGAGTAGCTGGCTCGATCAGCGGCCCGGACGCGCCCGGATACGTTGCCCGCAGAACCCCGTATGAAGGTGGTCCTTCCCGGGATCACCGTCATCGAGGTTCTGCGTCGCTATGAGTGTCGTGGGCAATCGCCGACAACGGCCTCGTCGTGGGCTCCACCACCGATTCTCGACTGCGCCCAGCGAGTTGGACCGACTGCTGACAAGGCCGGCACCAGGGTCGAGCGCGCTGAACCATCAAGCGGAGCAGCGCTCGAGCGATTTCTCATTCAATTGACAGCGTTTGTCGAGGCGCGTGGTGTATTGCCTGCGAACGACGACGAGCAACCCTCCGTGGTGATGATCGGATGCCGGTCATCGGCGGATTCGGGGGCCGTGCGGGCACCAGTACGAGGCACTCGGCTGGCTCGTTCAGGTCATCCGGCAAACCCTAGCCAACTCTGACGATTGAGTTGGGCCAAGTGGAGATGAGCCTGCGACGCCTCTCGGGGCATTTAGCGGTATCACTTGGCTGCTGTCCTGGTCCTCTACCTGGGGGTGGGCGTAGGCATGGTGATGAAGCCGGACACCATTGGGGCCAGGGACGCCGCGCAGGGCGCGCGGTCGGCCGAGCTGCTGGTGCAGGCGTACCGGATTACCTCGTCGCTGCTGGTCAAGCTCGGCGAGGCCGATCTTGCCTGGTTGGCCGCCGACCGGGCGATGGGCGCCGCCGCCGACGACCCGGCGCTCGGGTCGAATACCTTGACGACTTCTGGGTGGCGCTGGAGGCCAGCAGCTAAATGGTTACCCCGGGCCATCAGTGGAGAGGGCGGGTCAGGCCGTCTGCAAGGTAGGTCGGAGCGCGTCGGTCACGGGCGTGCATTGCCGCACCAACGCGGACGGCGACGTTGCTAGGGAGGCGGTGCTCAGCCTCGTGGCACGAGAGGAAGGCGATATCCTCCAACTCACCTCCCGGCAGTTTAAAGCCGTCAAGGCCAGCAACGGACCCGCAGTCAAACGTGAAACTGACGATCGAACGAGGGCGCGGCCCGGCGGGCGGTGCCCAGTCGACTACGAGCAGAGCGCCCACCGGCAGCATGACGCCCAGCTCTTCTCGAATCTCGCGGGCGCAGGCGTCGTGCGGGTACTCGCCCTCGTCTACGTAGCCGCCGGGAAAGGCCCATTGGTCGCGGTACGTAGGTTTGACGAGCAGCACGTTACCGGCCGGGTCGGTGATAAACGCCGCAGCGGCAGCGTAGAAGGAAGCCAGGTTCGCGTACCAGGTGGCGGGCTCCGTCCAGGTCACCTCGGTAACGCTAGCGGACATGCCCAAGTGCGCTCTCGCTCTACGTGACTGGGGACGCGGCCGTCAGGGCATGCAGGACTTCGTTGACCTGGGGCGATGACTGCGGGCGGAGATTGCTAGTGAGTTCGCGGAGGCGCTGACGAAGACGCACCGACTGGACGCTCGCAACGTGCTGCACCAGCGTCCGGCTCCAGTCACACGCCGCATCGGTCTCGCCAGCGCGTGCATGAGTCAAAGCGACGAGGGCAGTGTGCAGGGCGCGTGTTCGCGTGTTCTGGCTGCCGAGGGCAAGCGCGTCGGGCGCGTGCCGCAGGGCCTGCGGGTACAGGCGCAGGTCGCCTAGGCATCTCAGGGCGGCCCCGGCCAGGTGGGCCGGCGTGAAGTAGCCGACCCAGCGCGGGCCAGGATCGGTACCCGTTTGGCCGAGAGAGCGCTCAGCCTTGTTGAGGGCGAGTTGGCAGGCCCGCCGCTCGCCTGCCTGTCCGTAGGCAGTGGCGACAGTGGCGTATAGCCGTGCCAGGACGGTGGCGGGGGCACGGCCAGCCCCGTCAATGGCAGCTTCGGCGAGCCGAGCAGCTTCCCGAGCGTGACCCAGGAACACGGCCTGAGTGGCAAGGTTCGCCAGCAGGTGAGCGCCGTAGAGGCGGTCGTCACCAGCCTTCGCAAGCCGCAGACCGAGGGTCACGTGATGTTGCGCCATGGCGTGTTCGCCCGCGTCGTAGGACATGAAGGCGAGTTGACCGGCGAGCGTTGCCGCCGCGCGCATGAGGTCGCGTCCGACCGCATCGGTGTAGGCCCCCCGCAACATCGGCCCGACCTGGCGAACAAGAAGATCGGCCATGACGGCACGGGTATGCGGAGAGCCGCTGCCGTGACGTCGGTCCAGGTCGGTGAAGTGGTCCGCCAGCGCGTACAGCGATTGAACATCTGTTGACGTCACCTGCTGCCTGCCCTGCCGACTGACCGTCTCGTCGGGTAGGTCATACCGCCAACCGAGTGCCGCCTGTAGGGCTTTGCCGCTGTCGAAGGTCCCGTCTGCCGGCCGGCCGAGGTGCTTGGCCAGCGTCGTCCAGATCTGCTCGGTGGCATCTATCGCCGCATCGACGGAAGCGGGGTAGACGCATCTTTGCGCGTTGGCGAGAGCGCCGAAGCCCAGCTCTGACGCGGAGATGGGACGTCCGAGCTTGCGAGTGAGGGTTTCGGTCATGGCGGCTTGAACGTTCTCCCCGGGCGTTCGACCGCGCAGCCACCAGTAGACGCTGGCCGCGTCGTACCGCCAGGCACCTTGCTCTCTGCCGGCGTAGTTGAGCTGGCGTGCGAATGCGGCGTGCGCATTCCCATAACCAGCGGCAGCCAGCAGCCCTTCGAATGCTGCATTGCTCACTGGTCGCGCCACGTTCAACCTCCAGCCATCACACAACTACCAACAGTGATGAGCCTATGGCTTGGCGACGTCCTATGGGGACCCGCGCAACCCCGCGCAAGCCGCGTCCTGACCAGCGCAACCGAGCACATCGTTCGCCATCTGGCCCGCCAGTTGGCGGACGGCTTCCCTGGTCGCAGGGAGTTCTCGGGGCGGCGACAGAGGCTGACTGTCGCGCCCTGGTAGACGGAGGTGGAGATGCCAGGCGACGGGTCGACGAGCCGGGGTGAGCAGGCTGAAGCTGCCGAGCGGGAGGCTGCCAAGCAGCGCATTCTCGCTCAGGCCGAGGCGGAACGCGTACCCGTGGAGGACACGACCCGTGCGGTCCCGGACCGGCGGTGGCGGCGTGGCCAGCGATGACATCCCTATCGGGCGACGGGTGGCGAGCTGGCGGGTACGGCGGCAGATGACCCAGCAGGTGCTGGCTGACCGGCTGCGCAGGTCGAAGAGCTGGGTCGACAAGATCGAGCGGGGCGTCCGCCCCCTGGATCGGTACTCGGTGATCCAGGAGGTGGCCCACGTCCTGCGGGTGGAGCCGGAGGCGCTGCTCGGCCAGCCGCGCAGCACTCCGGGGGGCACGCCGGACGGGGTGGACGACATCCGGGCCGTGCTCGCCCGCTACGACGTCCCGCAGGCTCCACCGCAGACGGACGAGTTGCGACGGCAGGTCGGGCACGCCTGGTTGTCCTACCAGCATGCGCACTACGCGCAGTTGGTGCGCCTGGTGCCCGGTCTGCTCGACGCCGCGCAGGGCGCGCGGTCGGCCGAGCTGCTGGTGCAGGCGTACCGGATTACCTCGTCGCTGCTGGTCAAGCTCGGCGAGGCCGATCTTGCCTGGTTGGCCGCCGACCGGGCGATGAGCGCCGCCGCCGACGACCCGGCGCTCGGGTCGACGGCGGCCATCTCGGTCAGCCAGGCGCTCCGCGCTGCCGGCCGCGAACCTCTGGCCCTGGCCGCGTCCCTCGCCGCCACGAACCGTGTCCGGCCGCAGCGGTCGGCGGGGGAGTGGGCCGTGGGTGGGACGTTGCTGGTGCAGGCCGCTCTGGCCGCCGCCGGCTGCGGCGAGCACCGCCGCGCCAACGAGATGGCCGACCGGGCCGCAGGCGTCGCCGCGAACCTTCGGGGGTACGACGATCAGCATCGCACCAGCTTCGGCCCGGTCGCCGTCGAGCTGGTACGGGTGCTGCTGGCCGCCGCGCGGGACAACTCGGTGGAGGCGCTACGGCGACACTCGATCGTGGTGCGGCGCGAGGGCTGGCGGTGGCTGCCGGCCGAGTATCGGGGCGCGTACCTGCTCGACGTCGCGCGGGTCTGCGTGTACGCCGGGGACCTGCGCGGGGCGGCGCGGGCGCTGGTCGACGCGGACAGTGTCGCGCCGGCCGAGGTTCGGGGGCGGCCTCTGGCGCGTACCCTCATCGCCGATTGTGCGCGGGCGCGGCCGGCGCCGGCCGGCGTGGCGCGACTGGCGACGCTGGTCGGCCTGACCCGGTGAAGCTGACGCGGCGGCTGTAGACCTTCGCGCTGCCACCCCGACCGTGAGTGTGGTCCGTCGCTTCCTCGCAGTGCCAGGGATGTTGCGGCATCCCCGGCCCAGGAATCAGCAAAATCCGGGAAGTTGCGCGAACCTTGGCGGTCGGCGAACCGCCCGCGCACGTGTTCTCCTGAATGGACGGGCCGTGAGGTCGTCGACACCGCCGGAGGTGCACGCAGTGGGCAGATGGTTCAACCGCAGCCGTAAACGCGACGACGAGCCACCGCGCGAGCCCAAACCGACCGGCCCGGTCATCGAGATCACCGTCAGCGGCGGCGGTCGTCCACCGGTGAGGCAGACGATCGGCGGTCCCACGGCCTTCGGGTTGCAGTACCACGCCTTCCACGAGCAGTACGGCGCGTCCGACCCGCGGACGTTGGAGGCGGGGTACCGCTACGCGCAGGAGTTGATGCGCACCAACGACATCGGCGATGCCGTGACCGTGTATCAGGAGGTCGTCGGGCTGCGCAGCTCGGCGCTGGGGCCGGAGCATCCCGACACCCTGCGCACCAAACACAGCCTGGCCTTCGCGCTGTGGCAGCTCGGCTCGCACGCCGAGGCGGAACGGGTGCAGCGGGACGTCTACGAGGCGCGCCGCCGGGTGCTCGGCGACGCCGACGCCGAGACGTTGCGCAGCGGCAACAACCTCGGCTGGTTGCTGATCGAGCTGCGTCGGATGGACGAGGCCGAACCGCTGCTGCGGCGGGTCGCCGACGGTATGGCGCGGACGCTGGGCAGGGACGACGCGGACACCCTGGCCTGCCAGATGAAACTGGCCGGCCTGCAACACCTACAGGGCAACAGCCAGCAGGCCGAGCGGGCCCTGCGGGACGTGGTCCGGCGGATGACCAGGACGTTGGGCCCCACCAGCCCGGTGACGATGCAGGCCCGCAGCAATCTGCTGGTCGTCCTGCTCGACTCCGGCCGGGCGGCCGAGGCGGTCGACCCGGCCCGGGCGCTCGCCGACGACGCCCGGCGTGTGCTCAGCACCACCGACGGTGTGTCGCTGCATGCTCGGCACTCGCTGGCCAGAGCGCTCGCCGGGGCGGGGCGGCAGGCTGAGGCGATCCGGTTGCTGGCCGACACGCTGCCGGACAGTGAGCGGGGCCGGGGTGTCGACCATCCCGGAACCCTGGAGATGTGCACGCTCTTCGCCCAACTGCTCATCGAGGCGGGTGACCGGCGGGCGGGCGGTGTGGCGCGCGCCGCGCTGGCCGGGTGCGAACGCGTGCACGGCCCGGGTCACCCCGACACGGAGAGGGCCCGGGCGCTGGTCCGGCGCACCCGCTGACACCGGCGGGCCGCGTCAGCCGCCGGTGTGGATGTGCGCCGCCCACAGCGTCGGCGCGAGGGGGTAGCGGTCCCGCAGCCGGCGCACCGCCGAGTGCAGCGCGTACGCGGCCGATCGGGTCGCGTCGTCGTGCTCGTAGAAGGCGTCGGTCAGGGCGAGGGAGACCGCGTCGTCGACCTCCCACAGGGTGCCGATGACGTGCCGGAACCCGGCGAGTTGGAAAGCGCCGGTGATGTGCAGCGCCTCGTCGACGAGGGTCGGCGGGGCCTGGGCGGTCGCGCAGGCCGACAGGAAGGCGAACTCCGCGTCGAGGTCGAGCCGGGACACGTCGGCCACGGTGAGTGGGCTGTCCTGGTGGTCGTGCAGGAGCAGCCGGCCCTGCGCCGCGTCGTGCGGGTCGGCCACGGCATGGCAGGCGAAGTGCGCGTAGGCCGAGTCGACCAACCGGTCCAGGACCTGTTCCCGGGTGGCCGTCGCGTCCAGCCCGGTCCACGCTCCGGGTAGCGCCCGCGCCGCCGACGCGGCCTCACGTTCGGCGCTGGGCAGCGCGCCCGGGCCGCCGGGGGTGGCCCGCATCGCCACCACGCAGGACCGGGCATCGCGCCGGGGCTGCCGCGGCGCGGTGCGCCTGCGGGCGAGCGCGGTCACCGTCGGGGTGTAGGAGGAGACCACCCCGTCGAGGGCGGACCGGCCGGCCTCGGCCTGCGCGGCGTGCAGCGGAAAGAACGCCAGCGGACCGACCGGGCACCACCAGACGCGCGGCAACTCGCCGCCCGCCTCCGGCGCGCCGATCGCGTCCAGCACCGGCCCGACAAGGGCAGACCACAACCATTCGAGTACGCCCCGGAGTACCGACTGGGCGCGCAGCCGGCTCCGCGCGTCCGTCATCGGGTCGGACGCCGTGGTGGTGGCCTCCTGGAGCAGCCGCAGCTGCGTCATGGCGTCGGTCAGCGACAGATCCGGCAGCGGCAGCACCGTGACGCGGTGCTCCCGCAGGATCAGCGCGTCGCAGCGCAACTCGCTCGCGATCGGCACGATTACTGTCCCGTCAACCTGGTCGAGCAGTTGCCGGGCGCTGGGAGTGCGCAGGAAGTCGCCCAGGCCGGGCAGCTCCCGGATCGTCGTCAGCAGCACGTTCCACTCGGTCTCCCGGTCCCGGCCGAAGGTGGTGGGCCGGGACGATTCGGGGGCGGGCGCTTCGAAGTCCCGGCGCATCCGTTGGAAGTCGGCCGCCAGTCGCCCGTCGGCGCGTTGGAGCGCCGCCCACTCGCCGTCCGCCGTCAACCGTTGGTGCAGCAGCAGGCCCCGGCCACACTCCAGCAGCTCCACGGCCCGCTCCGGCTGCCCCGCGCCGATCGCGCAGGAAGCGGCAGTCGCCGCCAGCCCGGCCGTCGAGCCGAGGTCGGCGTACTGGTCGTGCCGGGTACGCCCTCGGGAGGCCAACCGGGGCAGCAGCGTGATGGCCTCGTCGAAGGCATCCGTCGCCTCCTCCCACCGGCCCAACGTGGTCAGCGTGTAGGCCGCCTTGTCGAAGGCTTGGATCCGGACCGGCACGGCGCCGGACTCGATGCGGCCGGCGGCGAGCGCCCGTTCGGCGGCCTCGGTCAGGAGGGCGGGCTCACCGGTACGCAGGTAGGTCGCCCGCAACGCCTGGGCGATGGACAACCCGGTCTCGACACGCTGCGGATCGCGCGCGGGCAGGGACTCCAGCGCCTCCCGCAGCAGGACGAGCGACTCCTGGAGGTAGGCGGGCTCCCCGGTGGCGTCATAGAGCAACCGCAGGCTGTAACCCAACTGGTCCAGGTACAACGCGTGGTTGGCCTCGCCGCGTACGGACAGCGCGAGCGCCCGGCGCAGCAGGCCTATCGCGATCTCCAGGGCGGAGACGTCGCCCGTCAACTGGTGCGTCTTCATGCCGACGGTGGAGAGGCTGGCGAGCGCCATCCGATGGTGCGGATGCCGCTCTCCGACGGTGCCCAGCGCGCCGGCGAACTCCTCCCAGGCCTGGCCGAGCAGTTCGGCACGGCCGGTGCGGTCGACAAGGGTGAGCAGCGTCTGTCCGAGCAGGAAACGCGCGTCGATGCTCTGTGAGGTGTGGTCCCGCAGCACCGCGACGGCCCGTTCGACATCGGCGGTGTGGGTGGTCCCGGCCGCCCTGGCCAGCAGGCACCGGGCTCGCAGCATGACGATCTGGTCCCGGTTGGGCCCAGGGATGTCCACCGAGGACAGCAGGTCCAACGCCTCGTCGACGTAGTCCTCCACACCGGTGAGCTGGTAGGCGCGTAACAGCGCCTCGGCGTGGATGCCCCGCAACGCGGGCCGGTGCTCCTCGCTGATCCAGTTCTCGGCCATCTTGGCGATGGCCGTGAGCCGGTAGAGCGTGTCGACCGAGCCGTCGAAGTCGTGCCGGACCCGATAGACCTGGCACGTCTTGAGCATCAGCACCGCGCTGTTGCCCAGGTCGGCCGAGGCGTCCTGGGCGAACTGCAGATACTGCTCGGCGATGTCCAGGAGCTGCGGCTCACTCTCGATCCGGGCTCTGGCCAGCAGCACATCGGTGTACGTGACCAGCGCGCGGACACCGTGCGTCGTACCCAACTCGTCGGCCAGAAAGGAGTCGGCCATGGTGCGGATCGCGGCCTCCAGCACGACGGTGGCCTCGATCAGGTCCTGTCGTGCCTGGTCCGCGTGGTAGCGGTCGAGCAGCGCGGCCCCCAGCTCCACCTGGGCCTCGGCCCAGCGCCGGTCGCCACGCCGCTGCCCCGCCGCGACCCGGCGCCAGTCGTTGACGGCGTCCCTTGCGTAGCCACCCACCGGCACACCTTCCCGTCGCGGTTGCCCCCAGCCTGCCAGCCGTGCGCCACATCGACAGGGGATAATCAGCCGATGAGTCAATCGGTGCCGGACAGGCGACTCGACGACGACCGGGCGGCTCGACTGGCCCGGATCTGCGCGGACATCGCGCAGGTGGGCGACCTGCTCGGGCCGGAACCGGCCCGGGCCCTCACGCGGCTGCGGGATCGGTCACTGTCCGACCAGGGCGTGGACGCGGTGCTCGCCGAGGTGACCGAGTTGATGCGCGTCGGTGGCCTGGTCGGTGGTGACACCACCGTCCGGGGCGATCGTTACCTTCCGTTGGCCGGCATCCACGGCCGCCGCCCGGAGGTGGTCCAGGTGTGCCCCGCCGACCTGTGCGACCGGGTCGAGATCCCCCGGCCGGACGTCGGCCCGTCGCCGCACTGCGCCGTGTGGGACTGCCCACTGCCGACCTTCCGGATGGACCGGTGAACGCCGTCATCGCCTCGCTCGGCGGGAAGCTGGCCGAGCGGTGGCTCGCCGGGCTGGCGCTGCCCGGTGTGGTGTTCGTGGCGATGGTCGCCGCCACCGTGCGGCTCGGCCACACCCACTGGCGGGACCTGCGGCTGCTGCGCCAGGAGGTGGACCGGCTCGCCCTCGGACCGCCGGCCCGCGGCACCGGGTCCGCGCTGCTGATCGTCCTCGGTGTCGTGCTGGGCGCTGTCGTCGCCGCGATGGCCGCCCAGAGCCTGGAACGCCTGGTCGTGGCCCTGTGGACCCAGCCCTGGGGTCGGGCCGGCGAGGCCGTGACCCGCCGGCGGCGGCGCCGGTGGAACGCCGCCATGGACCGGTACGAGAACGCCCTGCGGGACAAGGCACGCCGGTTGCGATCCGCCGACGGCGACGCCGGACCACTACCGGACACCCAGGCGCTCGCCCGCGCCTGCGACCGGATCGCGTTGACCGAGCCGGACCGCCCGACCTGGATCGGTGACCGCATGCAGGCCACGGCGGTACGGGTGCGGGCCTGCTACGGCCTGGACCTGGCCGCCGCATGGCCCCGGCTGTGGCTGCTGCTGCCCGAGGAGACCAGAGGACCGCTCGCCCTCGCGCAGGCCGACTTCGCCGCCGCCGCCCGACGGGTGGGCTGGGGGCTGCTGTATCTGGCGCTCGGCCTGCTGTGGTGGCCCGCGGCGATCCTCGGCCTCGGCCTGTGCGTGGCGGGCTGGCGACAGGGCCGCGGCACGGTGTCCGTGCTGGCCGACCTGGTGGAGGCGGTGGTCGACCTGCACGTACGCGCCCTCGGCGCCGCGCTGGGCCATCCCACCGACGGCACCTTCGGCGCGGCCGACGGAGAGGCCGTGACCCTCCTGCTTCGCAAGGACCGGTGATCCCCAGGGTCAGGTGCCGGCGGCCGGGCGGGGTTTCCGGGAACGTGAAAACCGGGCATGTATCCCGGCACTGCTGGAAGGGGAGAGACAGCGATGCTGGTAACCGGTTATCTCGGCGCGGTGCTCATCGGCGCCCTCGTCGGCCTGCTCGGTCGGCTCATCCTGCCGGGGAGGCAGCGGATCGGCATCTTCGCCACGTTCGTCCTCGGCGTCGGCTCGGCGGTGCTGGGCACCGTCGTCGCCAGGGCGCTGCACGTCGACGACGACGCCGGCGTGCGGGTGTGGGTGCTGCGCTGGGACTGGATCGTGCTCGCGATCCAGGTCGGTCTCGCGATCATCGCCGTGGCGCTGGCGAACATGCTCACCTTCACCCGGCTTGCCGGCGGTGACGACACCCCTCGTCGGCGGGTCCGGCGCCGTAAGGCCAAGAGCGAATCCTGATCCCCGCCACGCTGATCCGCTCCCCAGATCCGCACAAGATCAGGCGGCGCTGCGCGTCCGGCGCGAGGACGCCCAGGTTGAGTCCCGCCGGATTGAGGGCGACCACGGCCGCTACGTCGGACTCCGGTGCCGTGCCGGACGGTGTCAGGGCCGCCAGCATCGCCAGGTGAGCGCCGGCCGAGCTGCCGCCCAAGGCCCGCTGCGACGCTTCGAGCCCGCGCGACGCGGCCAGTCGGCCGAACCGCGCGGCGGCATGCCGTCGTCCGGCTCGACGACCAGCAGAGGCAACCCGTCGGCGGCCCGATACGAGATCGAGGACGTACGCCAGGTCCCCGGCATGACGGCATCCGATCACCGACCGCGGACGACCGCAAGCTGCTGGGGCGCGGAGCCCTCCACTGTGGCTGCCCACCGTGTCGATGTACTCGTGAGCGATATACCTCAGAGGTATGAATATGACTCTGGGGAACGCCCGGGGTGGGTCGAAGTCAGGGGCGCGACTGGCTGCTGCCGGCGTCCAACTCGGTAGAGATGCGGGCTGGGACCGCCGACGTGACACCTGCACCCGGGTGCCACGTCGGCGGTCCTTGTCATGACGAGGCCGGCTCCTTCGGAGGGCACTTGAGGACGGCCGCGGAGAGTGCCTCGAGTTGCGTGGTGTGCTGCGGGATGTCGTTCGCTAGTGTGGCGATGGCATCGACCCACTGGCCCTTCTGCTCGACGGTGATCTTGGCCCGGTTGTCGGTGATGAACCTGTTGGCGTCGGAGAATCGCCCGTCCTTGATGTCGTCGATCATGTCGAGGATCGACACGGTCACGTTGGTGGCGTCGGTGGAGCCGTCGATGGCGGTGACCATGTCGGCGAGGTTGGCGGTGCTCAGCCCGCCATCGAGGCCGGTGCCGAGGTGCCCGGCGGCCTCGAGACGTCCCACGGCGTGCAGGAGGGTCTTCGGCCGGTCGGCCTCGACGGTGGCGTCGGCGTAGTCGAAGACGACATCGACGTGCTCGGTCGAACTGAACTCCAGCGCCGGGGCGAAGACCCGCAGATCGCGTTGATCGGGGACCCGTTCGATCATCTGCTCGACGTGCGCGCGGTGGGCCGTGACGTCCTGCGTCGACCAGGTCCTGCGGATCTGGTGGAAGAGCTGACGCCGGTCGGTGACCGGTGCCCAGATGAGGGCGCCGAGGGCGTCGTCGACGCGGGTGACGGCAGCGGTCGGGCGGGCCATCTGCGTCGCCGCGGCCAAGACGCCGGCATCGAGCTGGGGCCACAGGTCTGCGGAGGTCTCGGTGCGTCCATCCGCTCGGGCGACGGTGGCCTGCCAGCTCGGTTCGAGCTGCGCGAGGCCGCCGCCGGCCCCCTGCGGGGTCTGGTGCAGCACGGTCGCGCCGTACCGCTCGGTGACCCGCAGAAGGTCGAGATCAACGGCCCCACGCCGTACGACGATGGGCAGTTGGCCGCGTTGGGCGAACTGTTCGAGGAGATGGTTCAGCGAGCTGACGTCCTGCGCCCTGTCGGCCGCCCGTGTCGGACGCGGGGTGCCGAGCAGGACGACGGGGTGCTCGGCGTCGGCCAGGGCGGCCAACTGATCGACCGTGGCACGGGATACAGCTGCGTTGTTGCTCGAGATGACGTAGACGTTCGACTGCTGCTTAACGCCGTCGTCCAACCGCAGCGGCCACGACGGCGGCTGCGTCGGCTCGGCTGTCGCTGGTTCTTCTGCCTCCGTGCCAAGTTCGAACCCGTCGTCGGACGTCCGCGGCGTGAGCGGTTGGTGCGTCTGCGCCGTGGTGCCGGTGGGTGACATGGAGTCCGACCCGGCGGCGATCTGTTCCGGGCTGATGGTGACGGTTTCGGTGCCGTGGTAGCCGCCGAGGGCGTTGGGGGGGCCCACGAGTTTGTCGAGGACGTGGAGTTGTCGGGGTTGCAGGGCGCCCTGGGCGAGGTGCGAGTCGGGGTCCAGGGATCGGCCGTCAGAAGTGAGTGTGGGTACGCCCATGGTGTTGCCCGCGACCGGGTCGTCGGGAAGGCCGAGGTTGTGCAGGAGTTCGTGGACGTACGCCTCGGCGGGTGCGTCGGGCCACCAACGGAACTGGTTCATGGTGGCCGGTCCGGCGGTGGGCCGTGGAGTGAGTTCGGCGGGTAGGTGCGCGTCGGTTCCGGATTGGACTCGTTCGACGCGGAAGACCAGCCGGTCGCCGTTGGGCAGAACGTTGGTGGGGTTGGTGCTGAGTCTGTTCGCACCGGTGTGCAGTGCGGCGAAGACCCGGTCGCCGCCGTCCGGCGTGACCAGGCGCGGGTCGGTGACGGATACGCGGGTGGTGACTTCGGTGTACCAGGTGCCGTCGAGCTGGTAGCGGCGTACGTCGAAGGCCGAGCGGGTGACCTGGTGTGAGTGCGGGTGGACGGAGACGTGCTCGCGTACACCCACGGTGGCGTCGGTACGGGCTGCTTCGACGGCCGGGTCTGGCTGCGCCAGTACGGGTTTGCTCACCTCAACCGGCCAGACAGCCGCCCCGGTCAACTCGGGAACGCGAGGGATTTGCGGCAAGGCTCGTCGCCTTCGTGCCGGCTGTTGTGGTGCGGGTGCCGAGACCGGCGTGGGCGTAACCTCAAGCGACGCCATGAATCCGGCGACAACGTCGTCGTTCACCTCGAACGGACCCGAGTCCAGGCCATTCGCAGCCATGAAGCTCCGTAGCATAGGCTGCAAAGATTCCGTTGTGTAGTGCAGGCCGGCCGCCTCAACCGCTTCCACTACCCGCCCGAGCAACTGCCGGCGCGGAGCGGCGAGCTCGTCGAACGCTGGACCCGGGTTGGGAATGTACTGTATCGCGTCCTGGAGCGTTGCCCGCGGGATTAACTGGGTGCCTGGCCCGTCGGCCACGTACCACCGGCTCTGGTTGGTGTTCGGATCGAGACCGTTTAGCACGACGCCGCGCGGAGGGCGTTCTCCGAAACTCGAGGTGGGGATCGATTGATAGACACTTCGGGCGAAGCTTTCGATAGTGGCACGTTCGCCGTGGAGCCGAAGTATCAGGATGGGCGGCTCATAGTCGTCAGTACTCCAGAACCTACGGTCGTTGGCCAGTTGCTCCGGACTGATCTTGTTGAGGCCGTCCTGGAGCCGAGGCTTCTCGGGGCCACCTTGCACCACGCCGGTGACCGCAAATGTCCCCATAAGGAGGGGGAATTCTTTGTTCTGTTCGTGGATCTTTTGGTTCAAGGAAGAATTGTCGTACGCAAGATACTCCACAATCGCGCCGAGGGGATAGTGCAATTCGTCAGGTGCTGCGCGCCCCTTGCCATGCGCCCGGCGAGTCGTGGGAGCCCGGGCCGGGCCAGTCAGAATTTCTTCCCACCGCTTGTACAGATCATCTAGGCGCGCTCCGTCGAGCAGGACGGGTCCTCCGCTCCCAGCGGGGAACAGCTGCGTCCTGCCGCTTGGATCTGTGATCGACCATCCGGTCGGAGAGCTGAGGGTTAACTGACCCGACCAGTTCGCGATCACCTCGGTGTCAAGGTGAATCGGATGGGCGAGCCACAGGCGGAAGCCCGCTGCCACTTCGCCGAGGACTCGCTCGTCCTTACTGCCGCCGCGGGCCAGTACCAGGAAACCCTTCAGCTGCGTGGTCATCTGACGGGACGCGCCGCTCACGCTGTAACGGCGCCGCATCGGTTGTTCGATCCCGCTCGGCATCACTCTTCCCGGATCAGCTATGAAGACAGTGAGCTCGTCCGCTGTGACGTAAATTTCTGTAGCGGGCGCCTTGGCAACGGCAGGCGACATGTTCCGGGCCTGCGCGGTGACCGGCGGACGTGGCAGGTCGATGTGCGCCAGACTGCCGGCGCCATGGAAGTAAAGTTCAGCTTTACCGCTTCGAGTCTCGGCGGTCAGTGGGAATGTCGACGTCCCGCCCAGGTCGACAAGCGCGATTTCGGCCGGACGGTCACCAACGACTGCTATGAAGCCGATTTTTCCTAGTCGCACGGGAGTGACGGTATTCGGAGGCAGTCTCTCCAGTTGAGCCAATGTCGTCAACTGCCACGTCGCCGGATGATTCTTGGCCCACTGCTCGAAGGTCGTCGCACCCATCGGTTTGGTTAGTGGAATGATCGCGCGGAGGAACTCGTCCAGTGTTACTGTGCCGTTCGTTGCCAGAAGATTTCGTAGGTATGTCTGGACTTGTGCCACAGCGTCGCCGCTGCCTGGCTGCGAGACCGGCTTCGGCACCGCAATGGTGCCGTCCTGATCGAGCACGGCGTGCACGTCCGCTAGTGCGTCCAGGTCGACCACGAGATAGGGCTTCCCGCCGAAGGAAATTCGGCCCACATGCTCAGATGGCACCCGTAGTTCGACGAAGTTCGTTGCGGTTTCAGGTCGCTGTGCGCTGAGCGGCATGAGACCGCTGAAGAACAACCTCGCCAGCCCCGTGTCGACGGGGCCGTAGGGCACAGGTGGGGGAAGCCTCAGCCACCCGGTGCTCTGCGACCCGATGTCACCCTTCGTATCATTGATGGCGTCGCGCACCAGCTTTGCCTGCCCGAAGGTGAGCCTATCCCCCTTCAGCATACTTCCCAGTGCGTTGATAACGAACTCGATCGATTTGATATCGGCTGGCGGTGCCACGATGTGGCGGTCAGGCCTAGCCGCTCTGGTCGGGGCGGCCGCCTCTACGTGTGGCGCTGCGACGGCGACCAACTGCGGGGTTGGCGCGTCGTACGATGTGACGGCGACGTGGGTGGGTCCGGCGGCCGTGTGCGCTGGGATTTCCCACGGATTCCGCTCATCGGCGTACGTCGGCAGCGCATTACGCTCGTACCAGATCTTGACCGAACGGCGCTGGTCCTTGGTGGATCGCGGGTCGGTGTCTCCGAGGCGCCTGGTCTGGTTCCTTCCGCGGCTGATTTCCGTGATCTGCGTGCGCTTGACAATCGTCTCGAGTCCGAAAGCGGCCAGACGATGAGGCAACTGCTGCCTTAGTACGGTTCCTACCGCCTTCGCCCGTTCCAAGCCGGTGTCCCCTATTATGCTGTTGCCCCCACCCTCGACGTACACGATGTTCCGGTAGGTGTCGTCGGCCGCCACCGCGCGGGCGGTCGCTTGCGCGAGCTGATGCGCGATGGCCGCGACCCGGGCGACCTGGGACGGCCCGAGCGTCGACTCCCCGGAGTCGAAGTCGACCTGCCAGGGATGATGGCCACCGGATGGGTCGGGATGACGCGGGAGCGCACGGACCGCCGCGTCGAGGGACCGGACCTTCTCCTCAAGCCGGCCAATGTCCCGAATGGTCTTGTTTGCGTCGATACGCCCAGGGCTGTTGTAGCCGCGCAGCTCCTGCGGCGCCAACGGCAGCCCGTCGCGGGGGGTGAGCTCCGAAAAGTGAGTGGTGATGCCGAGCGCATGGAGCTGGTTGATCGGTTGATGACCCTGAGGGCGGGAAAGAAGGGCGTCGTCAAGGTAGTCGGCGAGCGTCAATCTGTTATGGAAAGCGGTTTTGTGATGGAGGAGATTCTTATACCGGGTCTGGCGGAACCACTCGTGGATCGCCTCGTCCCCCAGGGCGTGGTCCTGCGCGATGCTCCGGATTTTTGGCGCGTTCGTGTTGAGCCAATTCTGCACGTTAGCCGGCAGATACCGACGCATGTCGCCGGGTGCCACTCTCGACGCCACCAAGAGGTATTTCTTGGCCCAATCCCGCTCGCCGCCGCGCGCCGCGCGAACCGCTTCGCTCATCACCTGGGCGTAGACCGAGGCCAGGAACCCCCGTAACGACATGGCTTCGAAGTCTCGTTTAAGAGCAGCCTCATTTTTGTGTCCGGCGTAGTCAACCGTGATGGCGTCGGCGAAGGCCCGAGCTTGGCGGGACAAATCTATGGCGACAGACAATTCCGTGTTGGCATGTCGCTCGGCGTGCTCCATAAGGTCGTACAGGCTGGGAATAGGCACGCCCGCGGTGTACTGAAGATCGAGGCTCTGGGTGCTGTGGGGTGCGGCTATTCGATAATTTCCCGCACCGGGTCCGACCTTTAAATCGTCGTCTTCCTGGACCATTTCCGCCAGCGTGACCCCTGCACGGATCTTTTGCAACCGATTTAGTTCACGATGGAAACCTTTGATCACCTCCCCTTGATCTGTGAAGGCGGTTTCGCCGTCGAGAGTGTTGAAGGGCTTGGAGACCAGCTCGACGATCCACTTCCCACGCCGGGCGTGGAGCACGGCCATGATCGTTGGTGAGGTGTAGAGGACGCCGCCCGACATCGCCCGTCCCTCCCCGCGAATCTCCACTACCGCGGATGTCGCAGCCTCGAATCCGATAGCGCCGTAGCGACGGTCGGTAGCCGGATCGATCAACGCGTCGACCAGCGAGGGAGTGCGCGGCTGTGCCACCGGCACCTCTTGGCCGGTCTCGTCGAGGACAACCGCGGACGCGTGCGCCGGATTCAGCGCCGGCTTGCCCTCCAACACCCGCTCGCCCGGCACGCGTTGTAGATCGAAGTAGACGACGTCACCATTAGCGAATCGGTGCGCACCGAGCGCGTGACCCACCGCGGGGCGGCCCGCGACATCGTCCTTCCGCAGGACGCCGGAATTGCGCTGGACCAGAATCAGTGCCGTAGTCGGTCGGGACCCGGTGCCGGCCTGCTCAAGCCGCGACTCCAGTTCGTCCCAGGACGTGAAAGGAGCCAGGTCGACACCGCCGAGCAGATGACTGGTCTGTCGCCCCGACAGCACGGAGTCGTCAACCGTACGCGCCGCTTTCGGCGGTACGTGAGTGTCCGCGTCGAGTAGTCGCCGGTGCGGGAAGAGGTGTCCCATCGCTCGGTTCAACAACACGACGCACGACTCGAGATCGGCCAACGAATCGCGTCCGGTAACCGCATCCAGTCGCTGTGACAACTGATCCGTCGTAGTGACTGCTGTCAGTGCCGAGGCCCGAGATGGGCGATCGCCGGTCAGCGCGGAGCCGGCGACGAGGGCGGCCGCCTTCTTCGACACGTCCGCATGGGCGATGCTGAGAGAAACCGGACGTCGCGGCAGGGTCGCAGCCTTCACACCTGCCGAGGTGTCGCGCAGGAGCCCGACGCCACCGGGAAACTGCAGCGCCAGCACGCTGGTCACGTTCTTCTGGTCGCCGACCGTGATCAGTCGGGCCTCGCCCGGTTCCATGGGCGCCAGAGCACGCCACAGCCCGACCACTCCACCTGCGACCGGTGCCGCCTCCTTGACCGAGGTGGTGAGTTCGTCGATGCCGGCGAAGCCGCCAACCTTGTCGACGAGGAGGTCGATGACGGGCCGTACCAAGCCCAACTCGGCGCCGTCGGCCCCGACCCACCGGACCTGACCCGGCATCGGGGGACCAGTCAGCGCCTGTCGGGGGTTGTCACCGTGGACGGCCGGATGCTCGGTGAGCAGGTGAGGTTGCGGCAGGACCAGGACGTACTCGACGTCAGCCGGACCGTGTGCCGGACGACCCAGGGCGTCGATCGGCAACATCCGTTCGGAGGGATCAGCGGTGAGCGTGGCACCCGGGACGAGCACGGGCAGGCCCAGCTCGTCGGCGCGGGCAAGGGCACCGGCTTCGTCGAGCCCAGCGACGATCGACCTGGCCGACCCGTCCACCATCCGTGCCACCACGCTTGGCGGTTGCGCCAGCAGCACGTCGCGCACCAGCGCGGGGGCGACCCCCTTCAGGTCCACGTGGAGCAGAACCGTGCCGGGCAACGGCTGGGCGTCAAACACCTGAGACGGAATCGAGCCCTGCTCCGCACCCAGATGCATGTCCGACTTCGACACCCAGGTGACCAGGAATTCGAGGCAATCAGCCGTCATGCGCCGTTCTCCACCCTCTTCGCCCGTTGCTTCGACAACCAGTCGGCCCGTGAAAATCTAGCGCGCGCCATCGAGCTGTCCACAAGGGTGGTTTGTCGCCGAGTGTCCGAGCTCTTGAGCGCTGCCGTTCCGTCAGACCAGGTTGGCTGGGATGATTCCCGGGCAACTCTAAGCAGGGTCAGTGGACGATCACTGGTTTCGTCGGCAGGCAAGTCACGTTCAGTGAGCCATTTTCATCCTGCGTAGCGGTTGGCTTCGACGTGGTGCAGGACGAGGGTGGCTTGGACGATCGCGGTGTGGCCCTTGTCGGCGAAGGTCATGACGTCCGCGCTGGTGAGGGCAGCGATGGTGCCGTGATGGCGTGCGGCGCTCAGGTCGTGTACCGAACCGGGCAGTGCCGGTGATGCCCAGACGAGCCGGCCGGCCGCGTCAGCGATGACCTGCACGTTCACGCCGTGGCGTTTGTGTTTCCCGCTGTAGTAGGGCTTCTACTCGGCGACCCGGTCGATCGGGATCAGCGTGCCGTCCAGGATCGCGTACGCCAGCAGCTGGATGCGTCGCGTCGCGGTGCCTGCCACACCCGCCCTGAGCTGCAAGATCAGCTTGAAAACGGCTCAGTAGTCCCTCGGCTGGGCAGCTGCCCATCGCCGGAGCGAACGACGCCGCTGCGAGGCCCTGGTTACGGCAGCGGTCGCCGGCAGCACCGCTCCGGGCGGGGCCGCCCCAGACGTCTGCCGGACCGCTCAGTGAGAAGTATCACGGCCACCACCTACCCGCTGACGGCGCGGACTCCGCCGGGCGCGGGCGGGGTGAATCCGGGGGTACGCGCGTCAGCAGGCGCGGCGGCCTCGACGACGAGCACCGCGACGGCGATGACGGTGGTCAGTTTGCGCAGAAGGATAGGGCTCACAGGCGTGCTCCTCGCGGCGACGGGACGGTGTGAGCCGACGGTAACGGTCCGTCATTGATCTAAATCGGTCAATGTCATGATGCTGACTGAGGGCGCAGCGTGCACTGCGGGCGTCGGTGTTCTGCGCGAACCCGGCGCACAGTCCACAACTACCGCATACCGTCACCAGGGCGGACACCGCTACCCGCCGGACCGGCGGCGCCGCCTACCGGAAGGGACCGGACATGAGCCGAGTCGAGACCGTGCTCCTGCCGGAGTTGGACGGGCCGGCGTCGCCGATACTGCCGAGGGCCCTGGGCCTGCTGAGCCTTGCCCTGGGCGTGGGCGCGCTGGCCGCGCCGCGGCCCCTCGCACGACTGGCCGGGGTGGACGACTCCCCGGCGGCGCAGGCGGTCATCGGGGCCGTCGGCGCACGCGAACTGGTGCACGGCGTCGGTCTGCTCAGCGGCCGCCGCCCCGTCGGCTGGGCCTGGACCCGCGTGGCCGGTGACGCGCTCGACCTCACCCTGCTGGGCCGGGCGATGGCCGACCGTCGGGGTGAACGACGTCGCCGCCTGGCCCTGACCACCGCCGCGATCGCCGGCGTCGCCGCCCTCGACGTCGCCACCGCCGTCGCCACCGGACGGGCGCGCCGGGCTCGGGCACGGATGATCCGGATGGAGATCGCGGTGACGGTGAACCGGTCCCCCGCCGAGGCGTACCGGTTCTGGCGCGACATGGAGAACCTGCCCCGGTTCATGGCGCACCTGGAGTCGGTACGCGCTGACGACCTGCGCCGCTCGCACTGGGTCGCCCGTGGACCCGCCGGCCGCCACGTCGAGTGGGACGCCGAGATCATCGACGATCAGCCGAACAGGTCGATCACCTGGCGGTCGCTGCCCGGCAGTCGGGTGGCGAACGCCGGCCGGGTCGCGTTCGTGCCCGCCCCGGGCGACCGGGGCACCGAGGTCCGGGTGCAACTGCGCTACGCGCCCCCGGCCGGCGCGCTCGGCCGGGCGGTGGCGAAGCTCTTCGGCGAGGAGCCCGAGCAGCAGGTCCGCGACGACCTGCGCCGGTTCAAGCAGGTGCTGGAGGTCGGCGAGGTGGTCCGCTCCGAGGGCAGCCCGAGCGGCATCTCCGTACGCCAACAGGCCATGCAGCGGCCCGCGCAGCCGCTCCCGGCGTCCCGTCGCTGACCGTTCGTCGAGAGGACGAGGAATGAAGGCCACCGCCTGGATGGGCACCGACACCGTCAAGGTGATCGACGTACCCGACCCGACGATCATGAACGCCCGCGACGCGATCGTCCGGGTCAGCACCACCGCCATCTGCGGCTCCGACCTGCACCTCTACCACGGTTACATCCCCGCGATGCGCAAGGGCGACATCCTCGGCCACGAGTTCATGGGCGAGGTGGTGGAGGTCGGTCCGCAGGTGCGCAACCTCAAACCCGGCGACCGGGTCGTGGTGCCGTTCCCGATCGCCTGCGGGCACTGCTCCTCCTGCCAACGCGGCCTCTATTCGGTGTGCGAGAACTCCAACCCCAACGCCGGAATCGCCGAGAAGATCATGGGCCACTCGCCGGCCGGCATCTTCGGCTACTCCCACCTGCTCGGCGGGTACGCGGGCGGCCAGGCCGAGTACGCGCGGGTGCCGTTCGCCGACGTCGGCCCCCTCAAGGTGCCCGACGAGATCCCCGACGACCAGGCCGTCATGCTCGCCGACGTCTTTCCGACCGGCTACATGGGCGCCGAGATGTGCGACATCAAACCCGGTCAGGTCATCGCGATCTGGGGCGCGGGACCGGTGGGGCTGCTCGCCGCGGCCAGCGCCCGGCTGCTCGGCGCGGAGCGGGTGATCGTCATCGACCGGTTCCCGTACCGTCTGCGGCTCGCCGCGGAGCACACCGACGCCGAGACGATCAACTACGAGGACGTCGACGTGCTCGACACCCTCAACGAGATGACCGCCGGCCGGGGACCGGACGCCTGCATCGACGCGGTCGGCCTGGAGGGCCACCACGGCAACACCGCGATGTACGCGTACGACCGGGCCAAACAGGCCATGCGGACCGAGACGGAACGGCCGTTCGCGCTACGGGAGGCGATCCTGGCCTGCCGCTCCGGGGGAGTCGTCTCGGTCGTCGGCGGGTACGGCGGTTTCGTCGACAAGTTCCCGATGGGGGCGTTCATGAACCGGTCACTGGTCATGCGGACCGGTCAGTGTCACGTGCAGCGGTACACGCGGCCGCTGTTGGACCGCATCCAGCGCGGCGAGATCGACCCGAGCTTCATCGTCAGTCACCGCATGTCGCTCCGCGACGCCCCCAAGGGCTACAAGATCTTCCAAAAGAAGCAGGACGACTGCACGAAGGTGCTCCTCAAGGTCTGACCGCCCCCCGTCCTCGCTGATCTTGCACTTTCTGTGGCGGCGCAAGGGACATACCACCCCATGTCGGCAACCGAAACCGCAAGATCGGCGCGAGCGGGGGGTGGCCCTGGCGGGGTGCCGTTTGTGGTCCGTGGGCTCGGGAACGCCGTCCGTTCGTCCGCCAGCCGGCCTGCGTGCCGGCGCGGAGACGGAGGGAGCGGGTCATGGAGTACGAGCAGATGATCGCCACCGTACGACAGCGTGGAGGCCTCGGAGAGAACGAGGCGGTCCGATCCGTGCAAGCCGTCCTGTCGGTGCTCGGCGAACGACTCGCCGGACAGGAAGCCGACAACCTCGCGGCGCAGTTGCCGGACCGACTGAACGGGTCCGTCACCCGCAACCCGCAGGGCCGTCGGTGGGACGTCGGCGAGTTCCTGAAACACGTCGGCGACCGGGAACAGGTCGCGAACGCGGACGTGGTGCGTCAGCACGCCCAGGTGGTGCTGAACACCGTCGCCGAGGCGCTCGACGACGACGACCGGCACGATCTGCTGGCCCAACTGCCGGGCGGCATCATCGACCTCTTCGGTGTCCCCGTACCGCGCGGTTGACCGTGCCACGTCGTCACCGAGGGCGGACCCCGGCCTCCACGGTCAGGGTCCCCGCCTCGGCGTCGATCGTGGCCCGCGGGCCGAGCGGAACGGTGAGCTGCCCGTTGCCATGCCCCAGGCGCAGCCCGCCCAGGACGGGCACGCCCAGGTCGTACAGGCGGTCCCGCAACACCGCCGCCGCGTCCCACTCGCCGACCCGGGTCGTTGAGCGCGGCGTTCAGGTCTGCCAGTCGCTGCGCGTCGGTGCCGGCCAGGTAGCCGTACTTCGCGTAGACATGCTCGCCCAGCTCCACCTCCAGACCCCAGCTCCGCAGGATCTCGATGCCACGCGCCATGTTCGTCGGGTTGGGTGTGCCTCCCGGCGACACCACTCGCACCCGGTCGCCGGGTGCCAGCGCCGGTGCCCGCAGCACCCGCTTCGCGCCGGGCGGCGGCGCACTCGGCGCACTCGGGGCGGCGGATGCGGCATCCGGCCGGCCAGCGAGCGCCACTGCGCCGGCCGCCGCCGCTCCCACGCCGAGCATGCGACGACGCGACAGGGACGGCGGTACGGATGCGCGGGGCGGAACGGGATCGCCCCCAGAGCTGGCCACAGTCGTGCCTCCATCGTCATCGACGTGCGACGTCAGAGCCGCTACAGCCTATGACGATGGTCGATGTCGCGGGGGATCCACAAAGGACGAGGAGAGGTCACGGAATCGGCCACTCGTGCACCGGCCGGTTGCTGTGCATCAGCTCCACGTAGTGCCGCACCACCTCGCGCAGCGCCTCCGGCCGGTCCAGGTGATCGGCGGACTCCAACCGGTGCAGCGTCTCCACCTGCCAGGTCGCGCCGTTGCGGCTGGTCAGGCAGCGCTGCTCGATGATGCCCAACAGTCGGTCGCGCTCGGCCGGGTCGAGCCCCCACCGGTCCAGACCGTGGTGTGCCATCGGCAGCAGCCGGCGCAGCACCAGCTCGGTGACCGGCAGGTAGCCGAGGCCGGGCCAGAACACCTGTGCATCGATGCCGTGCCGGGCACAACTGGTGAAGTTCTCCTCGGCGGCGCTGAACGACATCTGTGACCACAGTGGCCGATCCGACTCGGCCAGGGCGCGGACGAGTCCGAAGTAGAATGCTCCGTTGGCGATGGTGTCCAACACGGTCGGGCCGGCTGGCAGCACCCGGTTCTCCACGCGCAGGTGCGGCCGGCCGCGCGACACGTCGTACACCGGGCGGTTCCAGCGGTAGATCGTGCCGTTGTGCAGCCGCAACTCGGCGAGGTTGGGCACCTCGCCGGCCGCCAGCGCCTGCGCCGGGTCCTGCGGGTCGCACACCGGCAGCAGCGCCGGGAAGTAGCGGACGTTCTCCTCGAACAGGTCGAAGACGCTGGTGATCCAGCGTTCGCCGAACCAGACTCTGGGGCGTACCCCCTGGGCTTTTATCTCTTCCGGCCTGGTGTCGGTGGCCTGCTGGAACAGCGGGATGCGGGTCTCGCGCCACAGCTCCCGGCCGAACAGCAGCGGCGCGTTCGCGCCGAGCGCCACCTGGATGCCGGCGACCACCTGGGCGGCGTTCCAGTAGTCGGCGAACTGCGCCGGGCTGACCTGGAGGTGGAACTGGGTGCTGGTGCACGCCGCCTCCGGGGTGATCGTGTCGGCGGTGACCGCCAGGCGCTCCACTCCGGAGATGGCGATCGGCAGGTCCTCGCCACGGGCCGCGAAAATCTGCTCGTTGAGCAGCTTGTAGCGCGGGTTGGCCGAGAGCGTCTCGGCCGTCAGGTGCTCGGGACGCAACGTCGGCAGAATGCCGATCATGACCATGTGCGCGCCCACCGTGCGCGCCTTCTCCTCGGCGGCGTTGAGGCTGGCCCGCACGTGCTCCTCGAAGTCGAGGGTGCCGGTGCCGGTGAGCCGGCGCGGCGGCACGTTGATCTCGATGTTGAACTGACCCAGCTCCGTCTGGAAACTCGGATCCTCGATGGCCGCCAACACGTCGGCGTTGCGCATCGCCGGATTCGACGCCTCGTCGACAAGGTTCAGCTCGATTTCCAGCCCGGTCATCGGCCGGTCGATGTCGAACCGCGACTCCCGTAACATCTCGGCGAAGACGTCCAGGCAGTTACGCACCTTCTCGCGGTAACGGGCCCTGTCCTCACGACTGAAGGTCCGTACGCCGACGTCTTCGCCCATGGTCACCACCCTGTCACCGCTGGTCCCCCCAAACCTCGCACGGGACCGGCGGGCGGGGAAGACCCGAGAGTTCCTTCCTACCCAGTTGAGGGCTCCGTGACCCCTGTCGCACGCTGCGTGGTCGGCGCGAGCCCCGGTCGGTGCCCGCACGCCCCGGGCGGACAGCTCAGGTCAGCGCCGAGCAGGCCACCACACCGGCGAGCAGCAACGCGCCCAGGGTCGCCTGCAACAGCAGCGGCGGGCCGAGATGCGACCAGAGCGTCGCCGTACGCGGGGTCAGCAACTGGCCGGTGGTCAGGTTGACGATCCGCTCGATACGGGGCGGCAACTCCGGGTCGCGCTGCGGACGAAGGGTGAGCTGCACCTGGTCGGCCGGGTGCAGGGCGCTCTGCGGCAGGTGCCCGTGCAACTCCACCTCACAGAGCTGACCGGCGGTGTTCCGCAGGCGTACCGGGGTGACCAGGTACTCCGGGCCCTGCTTCAGCTCCTTCCAGCGCCGACGGGTGCCACCGCCGCCGAAGGAGAACAGTGCGCGCAGCAACAGAGCTGGCAGGCGGGCGAACGCGGCCGCGGTGAGCACCGCGACCAGCACCGGCTGGCCGACGCGTATCTCCCGGGTGTAGCCGTCCAGCAGCCGGACCAGCCGGCCGGTGACGATCCGCTCCGTCGGGTGCACGATCCGTCGGGTATCGAATCCGCTGTCCATCTCCACCACCGAGAGTCCGCATGTGTTCACTGATCGTATCGATGTCCTCGGTTGAACGACGTGAATGAAACCTGGTCACGGGCTCACGCCCGCGAGGTGACATCCCGGGAGACCCGGGTAAGCGGGGGGCCGAGCTGGAAAGGGGTCGAGCATGCAGCTGTCCTTCCTGCGCCCGCTCTACGACCGACCCGGGCCGTGGTGCTCGGTGTACCTGGACGCCTCCGCGGACACGGAGGACGCCCACCCGGCGCTGGACCTGCGCTGGCGCGCCCTGAAACGTCGCCTGGCCGAACAGGGCGCGGACGAGGCGAGCGTCGCCGCGCTGGACCGGGTTATCCGGGGCCACGACCCCATGGTCGGGGACTACGGCCTGGCGGTCTTCGCGAGCCACGGCCGGGTGGTGCTCTCCGAGTACCTGTCCGCGCCACCGCTGCGCGACCTGGCGAGCTTCGGGCCGTTGCCGCACGTCATGCCGCTGCTGGCTCAGCGCGGCGAACAGGTGGCGTGGGTCCGGGTGGTGGCCGACCGCACCGGGGGCGACGCCGTGGCGGTCAGCGCGGGCGGGGTGCCCCGACGGGCGCACGTGGCCGGCCGGGAGAGCTTCCCGCTGCGCCGCGTCCAGCCCGGAGGGTGGTCCCAGTCGCGCTACCAACGGGCCGCCATGGAGGCGTGGCACCAGAACGCCGGCGACGTCACCGCCGCCACCGTGGAGCTGGCCGACCGGGTCGGCGCCGACGTCGTGGTGGTGGCCGGTGACGTCCGGGCCACCGGGATGATCGCCGCCCAGATGCCGGAGCGCTGGCAGGACCTGGTCGTCCGCACGGACGCGGGGTCCCGGGCCGGCGGCGCCGACCAGACGATGCTGGACGACCTCACCGTGCAGACCATCGCGGAGGTCGCCGACCAGCGGATCACTGCCGCGCTCGACCGGTTCGGCGTGCAGGAAGATGTCGGTGCCGGCCTCGACGCGGTCGTGTCGGCCCTGCAACGCAACCAGGTCGACACCATGCTCATCGTCGACGACCCGTCGGCCAACGGGGAGCTGTGGATCGGCCCCGAGCCGACCGAGATCGCCGTCGACCCGGCGCAGCTGAGCGCGATGTCGGTCGGCGACCCGCAGCGGGTACGCGCCGACGCGGCGCTGGTCCGGGCGCTGGTCGGCACTGACGCGGCGCTGACGGTGCTCGGCGCGGACGAGGCGCCGCAGCTCACCGACGGCGTGGGCGCGGTCCTGCGCTACGTCGACGAGGGCACCCCGGGACGCGGCAATGGCTGAGCGCCGTGTCGCGGACCTGGTGGTCGACCGGCTGCGGGCCTGGCGGGTTCCGCGCGTCTTCGGCTACCCCGGCGAGGCGATCGCCCCGCTGATCGAGGCGCTGGAACGCTCCGGGGGCGACCCGGCGTTCGTTCCGGCCCGGCACGAGGAGACCGCCTCGTTCATGGCCACCGGGCACGCCAAGTTCACCGGCGGCATCGGGGTCTGCCTGGCTACCCAGGGGCCGAGCGCGGTGCAACTGCTCAACGGCCTGTACGACGCCAAGCTCGACAGCAAGCCGGTCGTGGCGATCGTCGGTGAGGACATCACCGGGCCGCTCGGCGGCGCGCACCAGCAGATCGGGTTGAGCCGGCTCTTCGGTGACGTGTGCAACCAGTTCGTCCAGTACGGCCGCAGTCCCCGGTCCGTAGCCGCGCTGCTCGACCAGGCGTTCCGCACCGCGGCGGCGACCCGCAGTCCGACCTGCGTGGTGCTGCCCCGGTATCTGCAGGAGTCCCTGGTGCCCGACCTGGGCACGCACGCGGCGGGCGTGATCACGGCGACTCCCGGTGAGCCGCTGGCCCGGGTGCTGCCCCACGAGGCGGACCTCGACGCCGCCGCGCAGGTGCTCGGCAACGGTCAGCGGACCGCGATCCTGGTGGGCCAGGGCGGCCGGGGCGCCGCCGCCGAGATCGTCGAGCTGGCTGACCGGCTCGGCGCCGGGGTGGCGACGTCGCTGCTGGGCAAACCGATCCTGGACGAGCGTCTGCCGTTCCACGCCGGGGTGCTCGGCGAGGTCGGTACACCCGCGGCGGCCGAGCTGATGGGCGGATGCGACACGCTGCTGCTGGTCGGCACGAACGACCCGTGGACCGACTATTTTCCGATGCCGGACCAGGCCCGTACGGTGCAGATCGACATCGACGGCACCCGTATCGGCAGCCGGTACCCGGCCGACGTGCCGCTGGTCGGTGACGCCACCGAGACGCTGCGGGCCCTGCTGGCCCGGGTGCCCGCCCGGCCCCACCAGCGGTGGCGGGCGACGGTGGAGAGCACCGTCGACCGCTGGCGTGCCACCGCGGCCGATCGGGCCGCCGCGCCGGCCGAACCGATCAACCCCCAGCTCGTGCTCCAGGAACTGTCCACGCGGGTGCCGCACGCCGGGTCGGTCGCGGTCGACGTCGGCTCGGTCCTCTACTGGTACGCCCGGCACCTGGTCCTGCCGCCCGGAGTGAACGCCCAACTGTGCGGCACGCTCGGCTCGATGGGCTGCGCCCTGCCGTACGCGGTGGCCGCCAAGCTCGCCGCGCCCGACGCGCCGGTGGTCGCGCTGCTCGGCGACGGGGCCATGCAGCTCAACGGTCTCGCCGAGCTGATCACGGTGTCGCACCACTGGCAGGACTGGGCCGACCCACGGTTGGTGGTGCTCGTACTCAACAACCGTGACCACAACGGCATGGGCGGTGGACGGGAGCCGTCGGCGGACCCGATGCGTCGCCGCCCCGACGTGCCGTACGCGGGCTGGGCCCGGCTGCTCGGGCTGCACGGCGTCCGGGTGGACCGCCCGGAGCTGGTGGGCGCGGCCTGGGACGAGGCGCTCGCCGCGGACCGCCCCTGCGTCCTGGAGGCGGTCGTCGATCCGTCGGTGTCGCTGGCACCGCCGGAGCCCGCCTTCGCCGACCTGCGTGGCCTGTACGACGAGGGCGAGCCGGCCCGGCGCGTCCGCGAGCAGGTCGAGCTGGCCGTGGCCGTGGAGGATCTCGTTTAGGCAGGTGCCGCCAGGGCATCAGTAGCGGCCCGACGACGCTGGAGGACACATGCCGGAGCCCGCTGACCGTCCCTACGGTCCCGCGCCCCTGCCGCAGCCGCGCGGCCCGTTGTCGGCGGCGCTGACCGACGCGCTGCGCCGTGCGCCGCACGACCTGCCGTCGGACCTCGGCCTCGGCGTCGACCTCGATGCCGACCCGGCGGGGGCGCTGACCGACGAGGACCTCCAGTTGACCCTGTTTCTCTGCTACGAGCTGCACTACCGGGGCTGGCAGGGCATCGACGAGAGCTGGGAGTGGCAGCCCTCCCTGCTGGCCCTGCGGGCCCGCGCCGAACGACCCTTCGAGGAGGCGCTGCGCCGCCTGGCCGGTGTGCAGGCAGTGCCGACCGGAGGCGTCGCGGTCGGGCTGGCCGAACTGGTCGCGGCCGACGACGGACCGCCGCTGGCCGCCACGCTCCAACGGCGCGCCGACCTCACCCAGTTCCGCGAGTTCGTCGCGCACCGCTCCGTCTACCACCTGCGCGAGGCGGACCCGCACAGCTGGGCGTTGCCGCGCCTGGGCGGTCCCGCCAAGGCCGCCCTGGTGGAGATCCAGACCGACGAGTACGGCAACGGCCGGCTGGACCGGATGCACGCCGAACTGTTCCGGCGCACCCTCGACCGGCTGGGCATGGGCACCGGCTACGGGGCGTACCTCGACGCGGTGCCCGCCGTGACGCTGGCGACCAACAACCTGATGTCGCTGTTCGGGCTGCACCGACGGCTGCGCGGGGCGCTGCTCGGGCACCTGGCGGCCTTCGAGATGACCTCGTCCCTGCCGAACCGCCGCTACGGCAACGGGCTGCGCCGCCTCGGCCTGGACGAGGAGGCCACCCGCTTCTACGACGAGCACGTGGAGGCCGACGCGGTGCACGAGCAGATCGCCGCGCACGACCTGTGCGGCGGCCTGGTCCGGACCGAGCCGGCCCTCGCCCCCGACGTGCTCTTCGGCGCGGCGGCGGCCCTCGCGGTCGACCGGCTCTTCGCGGGTCATCTGCTGGACAGTTGGGCCGCCGGCCACAGCTCGCTGCGAGCACCCGCCCCGCCGACGCCACCGACCCCACCGCTCACCGTCCCGGTCGTCGGGTCGAGCGCGGTGGCCGCTGCGGCCCCGGTGGTTGCGCGGGAGCCGATCGCGCTCGCCTGACCCGAAAGGCTCGGCGCAGCCGCTGGACCGCCCGGTGCGATGTTGTCCTTTGCTCTGCTTCAACCGAGGCGACAGTGACGGGCCGTCCGTGTTGCGTCCGTTGAAGCAGAGCAAAGGGAGCGAACCTGGTGCGGCCCCGTCGAGGCCGCCGCGCCCGTCGTGGGTCGGTGGGAGGGCCGCCGCGCTCGTGGCGGGGCTCGACGGCGTCGGCTCACCCCTCGCGGGTGGTGCCCGCGCGGAAGTCGATCGCCTTGTGGGTGCCGTCGCAGAACGGCTTGAGGGCCGACTTGCCGCAACGGCAGAGCGCCACCGTGCCCCGGCGGGCGTCGATCCGCTCGCCGTCCGGGGTCACCAGCTCGAAGTCGCCGCGGACGAGCAGCGGACCGTCCTCGTACGGGGTGATCGTGGCGGCAGCGGGCTCGCTGGTGTCGTCGGTGCGCATGCGCCCGGATGTGCCCGCCGCAGCCCCGGTGAAACCTGCGCGACCGATCGCCGGTGATGACCCACCCACCCTGCTGACCAGGCGGATTGTGCCGCCGGGTGGGTGATGCCCCGTTTGAACCCCATCGGGACGGGAAGCCGGGCCGCGTGGTGAGCGAACGAGGCAAGGTGGGGCCGGTGCACAAGGTGCGCAAGGGGCTCACGGCCGATGGCGCCGGTCTGGCCGGCGACCGGGTCGTGGCTCAGGGCAGCGCCGCCCGTGTGCTGGTCGCCGCCACCGCCCGGGCGCTGCGTGGCGTGGACTGCGCCGACCTCGGACAGACCGGGCCGATCTCGCGGTTCCCGGCGGCGCCCGAGCCGGTACGCCGGGCCGCGGCGACGCGGGCCGCCGGCCGGGTCGCCCTCACCGCCGACCAGGTCGGTGAGGTGGACGCCGCCCGGGTGGCCCGCTGGTTCGTCGACCAGTACCCGCGCCGGAGCTACCCCGGTGTGGTCATCGGCTCGCCGCACGGGGCGGCGGCACACCTCGCGGTGGCCCTCGGCGTGCCGTGGTTGCCCGTCGGCTTCGAGATGACCGCGCACTGGAGCGACGGGGCCGTGGACCGTCCCCGCGAGGCGCTGGAGCACGGGCACTCTCTCGCCGAGCGGCTGCTCGCCGGCAACCCCGACGTGCACGTGCGTCAGGTGCACTGCCCGGCCAGCCGGGGGCCTCTGACCGGCGTGACGGTGTCGTTGGCCGCGCGCTGGCGGGCGCTGCCGGCCGCGTACGCGCAGTTTCTGGGCGGCCGGCTGAGCGCCGACGCCCCGGTGCTGCTGGTGCGTGACGCGCGTACCTGGCCGGTGCTGGAACGCGGCCCCGGGCACAGCTTCCAGGTCGGCTGCCCGGCCAGCGGGCTGGACCCGGTGGACTTCCACCCCGACAGCCACGCCCTGCGGCAGGTGCTGCGCGCGATGGGCGGGGACGCCGCCCGGTGGGCGCCGCCGGAGGTGTCGGTGCCGTCGGGCGACGCCGAGCACGGCATGGACCCCGGCTTCGAGGAGGCCGCGCAGGACTTCGCGGCCCGTCACGGACACCCGGTGCGCCGGATACTGGTGCCCCGGCCGGCGGCGTTGAGCGCCGCTGTGGCCGACCTCTACCGGCGGTGGCTGCGAGCCGCCGGCAAGACCGGTGACCGGTTGGTGGTCGAATGCGGCCGGTTGCTCGATCCGTGGCAGGTGGTGCGGGCGGGGCTGGTGCCGTACTGGTGTGAGAACGCGACCCGCCGCAGCGTGGACGAGGCCGAGTGGTGGCTGGCCGGCAGCGAGGCGTTCAGCTCGGTGGACGTCCTGCCCGAGCCGCCCGGCATGCGCTCGCCCGCCCTGGCGGGCCTTCCGCAGTGGTTGGCGGTCGCCGGCTTCGGTCGGCGGCGGCGTGCGCTGGACCGGACCTCCGCGCGGGGCTACCCGGTGACGTCCGTGCCGACGCGCCGGGCCACCGAGGTGCTGCGGGCGCAGCCGTACGACCTGCCCGCGCCGCCTCCGCTGGGGGTCACCGAGGCCCTGTCGGTGCTGCGTGACACCGGCGGCCACCAGGGGTTGGTCGTCTCCTGAGGGGAGGACGCCGAAACTTCCTCGCGAACCCGGGGTCTCGTGATTGAGTACCTACGGAGCGGGAACATCGCTGGCTGCGACGAACTGATCGCGCTGCGTAGAGATGTTGTCGCCCGCTGGCATCCCAGTCACTGACCCACTTTCCGGCCCGGTGCGTGGCTCGACCACGCGCACGACCGGTTTCCCGATCCGGGCGGGGGACCTTCCTGAGGGAGGCGCGGATGTTCGGACAGACGAGCACGACCACGACCACACCACCACCCACCGAACGCGGTCTCGAGGACCTCGACGCGGCGGCGCTGGCGTACGCGGCCCGGATCGAAGGGCTGCCGCCGGAGCGGCGACAGGAGGCACGGGACGACCTGGTCCGGTTCGCGCTGCCGTTCGCCGGCCGGCTGGCCCGCCGGTACCGGGGGCGGGGCGAACCGCTGGAGGACCTGGAGCAGGTAGCCCGGCTCGGCCTGGTCAACGCCGTCGACCGGTACGACCCGGAACGGGGTTCGTTCACCGCGTACGCGGCGATCACCATCGTCGGGGAGATCAAGCGCCACTTCCGGGACCGCACCTGGGGCGTGCACGTGCCCCGGCGGCTGCGCGACCTGATCCTCGAGGTGGGGCAGGCCACCGCGGCGCTGACCAGTGAGCTGTCCCGGGCGCCGTCGGTGGCCGAGCTGTCGGCCCGGCTGGAGACGCCGGAGGAGGAGATCCTGGCGGCGTTGGAGTCGGCGGCCGGCTACAGTCCGGCGTCGCTGAACGCGCCGGTGGGCGGTGAGAGCTCGGCCGAGTTCGGCGACCTGGTCGGCGAATCGGACAACGCCCTGGAATCGGTCGACGACCGGGTGACGGTGAGCGGTCTGCTGCACCGGCTGCCCTGGCGCGAGCGCCGCATTCTCGCCATGCGCTTCTACGGCAACCAGACCCAGGCGGAGATCGCCGCCCGCTTCGGCATCTCCCAGATGCACGTGTCCCGACTGCTGTCGCGGGCACTGACCTGGCTGCGGCAGGCCATGCTCGCGGACGCTCCGCCGCCCTGGCAGAACGGCGCCGCCGAACCGGACCCGGGCAAGACCCGCATCTCGGTACGGCAGAACGGCGACCGGGTGGTCGTCGAGGTCGGCGGCGAGGTCGACCGCGACGGCGCGGACCAGTTGCGCCGGGCGATGCTGGAGGCCGTCACCGGCCAGCCGAGCGAGGTCGTCGTCGACCTGGTCGGCGCGGGCGGCTTCGACGCCGGCGGGATCGCCGCGCTCGTGGCGGGGCGAGAGGCGGCGGAGCGCACCGGTGTGCCGCTGCGGCTGACCCGGGTGCAGCCGGCGGTGCGCCGCTCGATCACCGCCGCCGGGCTGTCGCCCACGCGGGACTGACCGGCCGACGACGACGACGGGGCCCACACCCTCGCGGTGTGGGCCCCTTTGACGCGTACCGACGCTCAGTGCTTTTCGCCCTCGTCCTCGCCGTGCGGGTGCCGCCAGCGTTCGTGCGGCTTCGGCGCGTCCTGCGCGTCCTTCGGCGCGTCGCTCTGCTCGAAGCTCGGGCGGCGCACGCCCTCGGGCTCGGGCACGTCCACCGGCCGGGCACCGGACTCGGGGGCCGGCTGGTATTTGGCGGCTTCCGTGGCGCCGTGCGCGCCCTCGGCGGCGGGCGACTCCGGCGCGTGGTGTTCCAGGTGGATCTCGTCGCCGAAGTGCTGCGGCGGCTTCGTCGTGCGTTGCGGCAGGTCGCGGCCCAGGTCGGCGACGAGAGGGCCGTACTTGAGGTCGAACGCCGGACGCTCCGAGCGGATGCGGGGCATCTTGTCGAAGTTGCGCAGCGGTGGCGGGCAGGTGGTCGCCCACTCGAGGGAGTTGCCGAAGCCCCACGGGTCGTCCACCGTGACCATCGCCCCGTACCGCCAGGACTTCCAGGCGTTGTAGATGAAGAACAGCGTGGACAGGCCGAGAATGAAGGCGAAGATGCTGGAGATGGTGTTCAGCGTGGTGAAGCCGTCGGTGGGCAGGTAGTCGGCGTACCGGCGGGGCATGCCCTCGGCACCCAGCCAGTGGTGCACCAGGAAGGTGCCGTGGAAGCCGATGAACATCGTCCAGAAGTGCGCCTTGCCGAGCCGCTCGTCGAGCAGCCGCCCGGTCATCTTCGGCCACCAGAAGTAGTAGCCGCCGAAGAGCGCGAAGACGACCGTGCCGAACACGACGTAGTGGAAGTGCGCCACCACGAAGTAGCTGTCGTGGGTGTGGAAGTCGGCCGGCGGGCTGGCCAGCAGCACCCCGGTAAGGCCACCGAGCAGGAAGGTGACCAGGAAGCCGATGGCGAACAGCATCGGCGTCTCGAAGGTGAGCTGCCCCTTCCACATGGTGCCGATCCAGTTGAAGAACTTCACGCCGGTGGGCACCGCGATCAGGTAGCTCAGGATGCTGAAGAACGGCAACAGCACCTGGCCGGTGGCGAACATGTGGTGCGCCCACACCGTCATGGACAGCACGGTGATGGCGATGGTGGCCAGCACGATCCCGGTGTAGCCGAACAGCGGCTTGCGGGAGAACACCGGGATGATCTCGGTGATGATGCCGAAGAACGGCAACGCGATGATGTACACCTCGGGGTGGCCGAAGAACCAGAACAGGTGCTGCCAGAGCATCGGACCGCCGGTAGCCGCGTCGTACACGTGCGCGTTGAGCAGCCGGTCGGCCGAGAGCGCCAGCAGCGCGGCGGCCAGCAGCGGGAACACGAGGATCACCAGCACGCTGGTGAACAGCATGTTCCAGGTGAAGATCGGCATCCGGAACAGGGTCATGCCGGGCGCGCGCAGGGTGAGGATCGTGGTGATCAGGTTGACCGCGCCGAGGATGGTGCCCAGCCCGGAGACGACCAGGCCGAGTACCCACATGTTCGCGCCCACCCCGGGGGTGTTCTCGACGCTGCTCAGGGGGTTGTACGCGGTCCAGCCGAAGTCCGCCGAACCCCCCGGGGTTAGGAACCCGCCGATGACCATGAGCCCGCCGAACAGGTACAGCCAGTAGGCCAGCGCGTTGAGCCGGGGGAACGACACGTCCGGCGCGCCGATCTGGATCGGCACGATGAAGTTG
The DNA here is from genome assembly GCF_043197485.1 of Micromonospora sp. NPDC049102. Taxonomy (NCBI): domain Bacteria; kingdom Bacillati; phylum Actinomycetota; class Actinomycetes; order Micromonosporales; family Micromonosporaceae; genus Micromonospora; species Micromonospora sp. NPDC049102. Next base: position 41,749 of record NZ_JBICTE010000027.1, read on the forward strand.
GCGAATCCGAAGGCGGCGGGCGTGGCGAACAGCAGGAGCATCACCGCGCCGTGCGAGGTGAAGAGCTGGTTGTACTGCTCGGAGGAGAGGAACTGCAGGCCCGGTCGGGCCAGCTCGGCGCGCATCACCATCGCCTGCAGGCCGGCCACCAGGAAGAATCCGAAGGAGGTCAGCAGGTACAGCAGACCGATCTGCTTGTGGTCGGTGGTGGCGAGGAACTTGATCAGGGAGTTGCCGGGGACCGGCGTCCGCAGGGATCCGGGGAAGCCCCCGAAGCGGGCCGGTGCCAGGATCGCCGGGCCCCGATCGCGAACGGGTTCCGTGGTTACCCGCTTGGGCATGGCTGCTCACCCCGTCGTGACGGCAGAAAGGACGGGCGTGCCTACCCGACCCTCGCACCATGTAACCAGGCTTAAGCGGTAAATTCGGTCAGATCGCCGGTACCCGTCGAAGCGCCCCGAGCCGTCAGGCCGCCGGCAGTATCGCCCAGATGGCCTTGCCCTGGCCCGCAGGGACGCTGCCCCAGCGCTGCGCCAGCTCGCGCACCAGGAGCAGTCCACGGCCGCCCTCGGCCCGCAGATCGAGGCCGGCGAGTTCGGCCTCCGCCGGGCTGCCATCCACCACGGCCAGGTGCAGGTACGGCCGCCGCAGGGTCACCGTCACCTGCATGGGGGTGCCCACGTGCCGAACCACGTTGCCGACCAGTTCGGTCAGCACGAGCGCGGCCGGGCCGGCCGCCTCGGGCAGGTTCCACCGGGCGCACGCGTCACCGACCATCTCCCGGGCTCGCCGGCAGGCCTCCGCCACCGGCTCCAACCGGGCCCGGATCCGCAGTGCGCCCTCCGCGCCGGCCACCCTCGTCGCCTCCGCGCAGTCCCGCGAGACCGGGACCACCCGGCACGTCGTCGACTCGGCCAGCCACCGGGCGGCGTCCGGCGGCGGCGCGCACAACACCACTGGCACGGCCGGCCACTCCTCGGCACGCCGGGCCGTCGCCGCGAAGACCGACAGCGCGAGCCGGTCCCGCACGGTCACCTGCGCGAGGTCGACGATCAAGGCCTCGGGTTGGGCGGCCAGAGCGCCGTCCAGTGCCTGGTGCACCGAGCGCATGGTGCCCAGGTCCAGGGCGCCGGTGAGCCGGACGACCGCCACCGGCGCGGACTCGCGCACCTCGCAGGTGATCCGGCTTGCCATCCGGGCGCCCTCGATTCGCTGGTCGGTCGGACCTGCCAACTACCCGAGGCCCCACGGCACCAAACAGGATCGATCGGTCGGCGCGACGGGAATCACCCTGATCCGGCAGGTCAGCGCCGGGGTCGCGCGGTCAGCAGACCCAGCGCGATCAGGCCGAGACCCAGGCCGAGATGCAGCCAGTCGTCGGCGGGGTTGACCGGCAGCACGTTCGCGCCGTTGTCATGGTCCACCGCCAGGCCGTAGAGCCAGAGCACCAGGTAGACCGCGCCGCCACCGACGAGGAAGGTCCGCGCGCCGCCGACGGTCCGCGCCAGCGCCAGGCCGACAACCCCGAACAGCAGGTGTACGAGGTTGTGCAGCACCGACACCTGGAACGCGCCGAACAGGAACGCGCCCGAGGAGTGCCCGGCGAAGCGCAGGTCGTCCGTACCACTGGTGATCCCGGGGACGAATCCGAGCACACCGACCAGGAGGAACAGCACGGACGCGGCGCTCGCCGCCCGGCGTACCGGGGGCTTGCCGTCGGCCGGGTTGGCCCGCGCCCGGGAGTGCGCCATCGGTCCGACCATCACCGGCTCCCTCGCTGCGCGGCAGGCGTGAGCGGTGCGCCTACCCGTCGCCGCCAGCGGCAAACGCGCCGGCGGCGACGGGATGTGACTCAGACCGGTTGCAGGCGGGGCGCGGCGGACAGCTCGCGGACCCGCTGGTACAGCTCGACGTAGCGCTGGGCCATCACCGCGGGCGTGAACCGCTGCGCGGCCACCCGCCGGCACTCCTGCGGGTCGAGCAGGTCGGCGGCCAGCACCAGATCGGCCAGCTCGTCCTCGTCGACGGTGAGCAGGCCGGTACGACCGTGCTCGATCAACTCGGGCAGGCAACCCCGGGCGGTGGCGACCACCGGCGTACCCAGGGCCAGCGACTCGACCACGGCCGTGCCGCCGGGCTCCTCCCAGCGCAGCGGGAACAGCGACGCGCGGGCGGTGGCCAGCAGGTCGTCGCGCTCCTGCCCGGCCACGGTGCCGATCCAGCGCACGAGCTCGCCGTCGACGTGCGGCGCCACCTCGTCGAGGAAGAACCGCACGTCCGGGTTCTGCCGGGCCTCGTCACCCGCGGCGGCGAGGTCGGCCGGGCGGTGGTACGGACCCACGGGACCGGCCAGCACCAGCGGTACGCCGATCCGCTGCGCGAGCCGCGCGCCGACGTCCTGCCCCTTGCCGGGGTTGATCCGACCGAGGATGAGCAGGTGCTCGCCCTTGCTCGGTCCCGGCTGCCGGTCGGCGTCCACGGCCAGCGGCGTGGACAGGTGCACGTGACCCACCGAGTGCTCGCGCAGCGCCAGTGGCGCCCGGGCGAGCTGGGACGCCGAGACCCCGTTGACCCGGACCCGGTCGCCGCCGTCCAGGTTGCCGTACAGCGCGGGGTGCTTGGCCAGGTCCCAGTGCAGGGTGTGCAGGACAGGTGGCCCGGACGGCCCCATCGCGGTGAGGGTGGCCAGCCCGACCGCCTCCACGTGGTCGTGCACCAGGTCGATGTCGTCGCGGGAGTGCAACTCGCGGACCACCCCGGCCAGGTGCGCCTGTGCGATGCCGCAGACCTGGTTGTACGGCCGTTGCAGCGCGGCGAACTGCCCGTCGGCGAAGACCGACACCTTCTCGTCCACCGGCAGGTCGCTGGACTCCACCGAGGCGAGGACCACCCGCACGCCGAGCCGCCGCAACTCCGGCACCAGGGTGGCGATCACGTTCTCGATGCCGCCGTACCCCGGTGGGGGCACCGACAGCCACGGGCCGGCGTTCATCAGCACGGTGAGGCTCATCGGTGGTCCTTCCGTACGACGCCCGGCCGTCGCGCCACGGCCCTCACGCCGCGGCCACCCGTCGGCGGGGGACCCGGTGGCGCAGTTCGGCCAGCGGCGGTCGCTCGTCGATGGAGACGTCGCTGACCACGATCTCCCGGTCGAGGTTCGGCAGCGCGTCGGAGCCACCCCGGCGGAACTGGGTCAGCAGCGCCTCCGGCATCAGGCCGGGGGTCGCCCAGCCGCGTTTCTGCAACCGGGACCACGCGGTCAGCATGATCTGCGCGGACATCCGGCCCAGAGCCGCCGTGTCCTGGTGACGGTGCTTGCGCTCGCCCAGGTCGACCTGCGCCAGCGCGTCCAGACCGACCAGGTCCAGCAGGTCGATCATCATGGCGGTCTCCACGCCGTACCCGGAGACGAACGGCACCCGGGCCAGCACGTCGCGGCGGCCGGCGTACTCGCCGGCGAGCGGCTGCACGAAACCGGCCAGCTCGGGCCAGAAGAGGTTGAGCAGCGGTCGAGCCATCAGCTCGGTCACCCGCCCACCGCCGTCCTGTTCCACAGTGGCGCTCCCCACCAGGGGCCGGTGATAGAAGCCCTTCACGAAGTCCACCGACGGGTCGGTGAGCAGCGGGCCGATCAGGCCGGTGATGAAGTGCGGACGGAACTCCCGCAGGTCGGCGTCGACGAACGCCACCACGTCCCCCTCGGCGGCGGCGAGTCCTGCCCAGAGCGCGTCGCCCTTGCCGGTGAGCCGGGGCAGATCCCGGGTCATCGCGTCCTGGCTGACCACCTCCGCGCCGGCGGCCCGAGCCACCTGCGCGGTGCGGTCGGTCGACCGTGAATCCACCACGATCAACTCGTCGACGAGAGGCACCCGGTCCATCAGATGCTCCCGGATGGTCGACACGATCGCGCCGACCGTCGCCTCCTCGTTGCGCGCCGGCAGCACCACGCTGACCCGGCTTCCCCTCTTGGCTCGGAGCAGCCGGCGCGTCGGCCAGTCCGCCGCCGACGTGGTCCGGTACGTGGCCCACGCCTCCACCACCGGTGACACGGTCGTATCCCGCACGGGCACCCCCTCCGTTCGTGCGTGGAATAAGCAGAGGGTGTAGTTCCCACTCGCCACCACGCGCTAACCGTTCCCAGGGCAACAGCTTGATCACGACGGTGACATCGGTGCGTTCCCGGGGGATGAACGTTTGATTGCGCGCACCTGAGGGGACTGCTCCCATCGGAGTCGAAACGTTCTCGGAAGAGGTTGTGATGGTGAGATGCCGGGTGGGCCTGGTGGGGGCCGGCGGGGTGGCACAGCGCCACGCGCGCGTGCTGTCCGGATTCGACGACGTCGAACTCGTCGGGGTGACCGACGTGGTGCCGGAGGCGGCGTCGGCGCTGGTCGCGCAGCACGGAGGCCAGCACTTCGGTGACGTCGCCGAGCTGCTGGCCGCCGCCCCCGACGCGGTGTACGTGTGCGTGCCGCCCTTCGCGCACGGGCCCGCCGAGGAAGCCGTGATCGACGCCGGAGTTCCGATGTTCGTGGAGAAGCCCGTCGCCGTCGACCTGGGCACGGCCGAGCGCATCGCCGACCTCGTCGCCCGGCGAGGGCTGCGCACCGCCGTCGGGCATCACTGGCGCTACCTGAGCGTGCTCGACCAGGCTCGTGACCTGCTCGCCGACCGTCCGGTGCGGATGGTCAGCGGCGCCTGGCTGGACAAGGTGCCGCCGGTCGCCTGGTGGGCGCGGCGGGACCGCTCCGGCGGTCCGGTCGTCGAGCAGGCCGCCCACGTGCTGGACCTCATCCGGGTGCTGGCCGGCGAGGTGACCGAGGTCACCGCGTACGGCAACGGCACGCCACCGCCCGTCGACGGCGCCGACATCGACTCGGTGACCACCGCCACGCTGCGCTTCGCCACCGGCGCGGTCGGCACCCTCAGCGCGGCCTGTGTGCTGGGCTGGAAGCACCGTGCCGGCCTGGAGATCCTCGCCGACGGGCTGGCTCTGTCGCTGGGCGAGGACGGTCTGCTGATCCGCGACTCCGACGGTGAGCGGCACGTTCCCGCCGATCCGGAGGCCGCCCGGGTGGCGGTGGACCGCGCGTTCGTCGACGCGGTCCGCGGTGTCGGCGACGACGTGCGCGTCCCGTACGCCGAGGCGCTGAACACCCAGCGGCTGGCCCTGGCGGTGGCCGACTCGGCCCGCAGTGGCCGGACGATCCGACTCACCACGCCCGTCGACTCGGGCGCGCTGAGCACCGGGGTGACCGTCGATGCGTGATCGGGTGGTCGCGGTCACCGCCCCCGGTCGGGTGGAACTCGTCGAGCAGGAGGCCGCAGCGCTGCGACCCGGCACCTTCCGCGTCGAGACGCTGTTCAGCGGCGTCTCCGCCGGCACCGAGCTGAGCTACGTCAAGGGCACGAACCCCTACCTGAACGTCACCTGGAACGCCGACCTGGGGCTCTTCGAACCCGGCACGGCGAGCACCCCGTACCCGGTGACCCGGCTCGGTTACATGCAGGTGGGCCGCGTCCTGGAGAGCGCCACCGCGGCGGTCGCCGTCGGGGCTGTCGGCGCGATGACGTACGGGCATCGCACGGGCTGGCTGGCCGACCCGGTCGCCGAGCGCTTCGTGCCGCTGCCCGAGGACCTGGACCCGCTGCTCGGCGTCTACGTCGCGCACATGGGCCCGATCTGCGCCAACGGCCTGCTGCACGCCGCCGCCGACCTGAACGGCGCGGACGTCCGCTCGCTCGGCGACGGCGTACGCGGCCGGCGGGTCGCGGTGGTCGGCGCCGGCGTGGTGGGCCTGCTGACCGCGCTGCTGGCCCGGCGACACGGCGCCGCCTCGGTGGTCGTGCTCGATCCCACCCCACAGCGCCGCCAGGTCGCCGACGCGCTCGGTCTGGAGACCCTCGACCCGGACGCGGACGACCCGGCCGTGGTGCTCAAGACCCGGTGGGCGCACGTCGCCGGTGACCGGGGCGCCGACGTGGTGTTCCAGTGCCGGGGGCAGGCGTGGGCGTTGCAGCTCGCGCTGCGGTTGCTGCGCCCCCAGGGCACCGTCATCGACCTGGCCTTCTATCAGGGCGGTGCGGACGAGGTCCGGCTCGGCGAGGAGTTCCACCACAACGGGCTGGCCCTGCGCTGCGCCCAGATCGGGCGGGTGCCGCGCGGGCTCGCGCCCACCTGGGACCGGGAACGGCTCTCCGCCGAGACCATCGACCTCCTGCGGGCCTACGGGGACGCGATCCGCAAGCACCTCGTCTCGGCGGTGGTGCCCTTCGACGAGGCGCCCACCCTGCTCACCGACCTGGCCGAGCGCCGCCGGCAGGAGCTACAGGTGGTCCTTGCCCCCTGAGGCGCCCGCACGGGGTGACCCGGCCGGCTACCGTTCGCCCCATGAGCACCACGAGGGAGCGGCCGGTCGACAGCCCGACCGAGAGCCGACCGGTCGGTCTGACCGCGCTGCTGCCGTACCTGCGGGAGCACCGGAGCACCCTCGTCGTGGTGGGCGTGCTGTCGCTGCTCGGATCGGCGGTGTCCCTGGCCCAGCCGCTGCTCACCCGGTCGGTGCTCGACCGGATCGGCGCCGAGCACCCGGTGTCGGCGCTGGTGGCGGTGCTGGTGGGGCTCGTGGTGCTCGCCGCGGCCATCGGCGGACTGCGCGACTACCTGCTGCAACGCACCGCCGAAGGCCTGGTGCTGGGCACCCGGCGACGGCTGGCGAACCACCTGCTGCGGCTACCCATCGCCGAGTACGACAAGCGGCGCACCGGCGACCTGCTCTCCCGGGTGGGCTCGGACACCACACTGCTGCGGGCGGTGGTCACCTCCGGCCTGTTCGAGACGGTCACCGGGTCCGTGATGGTGGTCGGCGCGGGCACCGCGATGGTGCTGCTCGACCCGCTCCTGTTCGGCGTCACCCTGCTCGGGGTGGCGCTCGGGCTGGGCTTCGCCGCCACCTTCGCCCGCCGGGTCCGGGCGCTGGCCCGCCTCGCCCAGGAGCGGATCGGCGAGATGACGTCGGCGGTGGAGCGGGCCATCGCGGGGGCCCGGACCATCCGGGCCAGCCGCGCCGAGAGCCGGGAGGCGGAGACCGTCACCGGCAGCGCCCGCCAGGCGTACGCGGCGGGACTGCGGGTCGCCCGGGTGCAGGCGCTCATCGGTCCGATCGGCTCGGTCACCGTGCAGGGAGCGTTCCTGCTGGTGCTCGGGATCGGCGGGGCCCGGGTCGCCGCCGGGGCGATCTCCGTCGGCGACCTGGTCGCCTTCGTCATGTACCTGTTCCTCCTGGCGCTACCCCTGGGCCAGGTGCTGCGCGCGTACACCCAGTTGCAGTCCGGCCTGGGGGCGTTGCAGCGGATCGAGGAGATCCTGGCCGTCCCGGCGGAGGGCGCGGCGGACGCGCCGACGACCGCCACGCCGATTCCGCGCCAGCCCGCGTCGATGATCGAGTTCGATCGGGTCGGGTTCGGCTATCCGGGCGGTGCGCCGGTGCTGGACGACGTCAGCTTCGCGGTGCCGGCCGGCACCCGTACCGCCCTGGTCGGCCCCTCGGGCGCCGGCAAGTCGACGTTGCTGGCCCTGGTCGAACGCTTCTACGAGGTGAGCGCCGGCGCGGTCCGGGTGGACGGCGTCGACGTGCGGGAGTTGCCCCGCGACGCGCTGCGGGCCCGGCTCGGCTACGTGGAGCAGGAGGCCCCCGTGCTCGCCGGCACGCTGCGCGAGAACCTGCTGATCACGGCCCCCGACGCCACCGACGACCGGCTGCGCGAGGTGCTCGACGAGGTCAACCTGCGCCACCTGGAGCAGCGCACCCCGCAGGGCCTCGACGTGCAGGTGGGGGAGGGCGGGGTGCTGCTCTCCGGCGGCGAGCGGCAGCGGCTGGCCATCGGGCGGGCGCTGCTGGCCGGCCCGCCGGTCCTGCTGCTGGACGAGCCGACCAGCAACCTCGACGCGCGCAACGAGGCCGCGCTGCGCCGCGCCATCGACGCGGTGGCCGTCCGCCGGACGCTGTTGATCGTGGCGCACCGACTCGCCACCGTGGTGGACGCCGACCAGATCGTCGTCCTCGACGGCGGCCGGGTGGTGGCCGTGGGCACCCACGCCGAGCTGACCGCCACCGACCCGCTCTACCGGGAGTTGGCGGCCCACCAACTGCTGGTCGCCTGACCGCGCCCCGGCGGGACCAACTTGCCGGGCGGCCGGGCCGCCCGTGTCGGGCCAGAATCGCGTACCGTTGCCGCTCATGGGTGTGTCGCAACGGTTCAAGAGCAAGTTCCGGCGTTTCCTCCAGCGCCCGGGATCAACCGTGGATCTTGCTCCGCTGGAAAAGCTGCTGCCGGCGATCGAGGCGCGCGAGGATGACCTCGCGGCGCTTGACGACGCCGAGCTGACCGAGGCCGCCGGTGCCGCCACCGGCTACGAGGAGATCTGCGCCGTCGGCCGCGAGGCCGCCCGCCGGGGCCTCGACCAGCGGCCGTACGACGTGCAGCTGCTCGGCGCGATGGCGCTGCTCTCCGGCAAGGTCGCCGAGATGGCCACCGGTGAGGGCAAGACCCTGACCGCCACCATCGCCGCGTACGGGCACGTCCGGCTCGGCAACGGGCCGGTGCACGTGCTCACCGTCAACGACTACCTGGCCCGCCGTGACGCCCAGTGGATGGAGCCCGTCTACCGGCTGCTCGGCCTGACCGTCGGCTGGGTCAACGAGGCGTCCACCCCGCAGGAGCGGCGCGACGCGTACTCCTGCGACGTCACCTATGTCTCGGTCAGCGAGGCGGGCTTCGACTACCTGCGCGACCAGCTCGTCACCGACGTGGCCGACCGCGTGCAGCCGGTGCTGACCACCGCGATCATCGACGAGGCCGACTCGATCATGATCGACGAGGCCCGGGTGCCGATGGTCCTCGCCGGCGCGGTGCCGGGCGAGCAGGACCCGGTGCACGCCGCCGCCGGGCTGGTGCGCGGCCTGCGCAAGGGCCGGCACTACACGATCGCCGAGGACGGGCGCAGCGTGGCGTTCACCTCCGCCGGCCTGGCCGCCGTCGAGGCCAAGCTCGGCATCGACCTGTACGACGAGGAGCACGTCGAGCAGCTCTCCGCGGTCCACGTGGCGTTGCACGCCCAGACCCTGCTGCACCGGGACGTGGATTACATCGTCCGGGACGGCTCCGTCGAGCTGATCGACGAGATGCGCGGCCGGGTGGCCCAGCGCCGCCGCTGGCCCGACGGGCTCCAGGCGGCGGTCGAGGCCAAGGAGGGCCTGGACGCCACCGCCGAGGGCGAGGTGCTGGGCACCATCGCCGTGCAGGCGTTCATCGCGCTCTACCCGAAGGTCTGCGGCATGACCGCCACCGCGGTGCTCGTCGGCGACCAGTTGCGGGAGTTCTTCAACCTCGAGGTCGCGGTGATCCCGCCGAACACCCCGTGCGTCCGCGAGGACGAGCAGGACCGGATCTACGCCACCCGTGCCGAGAAGGACGAGGCGCTGATCGACGAGATCCGCCGCTGCCACGACGCCGGGCGGCCGGTGCTGGTCGGCACCCTGGACGTCAAGGAGTCCGAGGCGCTGGCCGCCGGTCTCAACGCGGCCGGCGTGTCCTGCGTGGTGCTGAACGCCAAGAACGACGACGAGGAAGCGGCGATCATCGCCGAGGCCGGCGCGTACGGCGCGGTGACGGTCTCCACCCAGATGGCCGGCCGGGGCGTCGACATCCGCCTCGGCGGCAGCGACCAGGCCGACCGCGACCGGGTGGCCGAGCTGGGTGGCCTCTACGTGATCGGCAGCGGGCGGCACGACAGCCGCCGCGTCGACGACCAGCTGCGCGGTCGCGCCGGCCGCCAGGGCGACCCGGGCGGCTCGGTCTTCTTCGTCAGCCTGGAGGACGACCTGGTCGTGCGGCACGCCGCCGACGCGGTCCCCCCGTCGCCGCGGATGAACGCGGACGGCCTGGTCACCGACGAGCAGGTCGACTACGCGGTCGAGCACGCCCAGCGGGTCGCCGAGGGCGTCAACCACGAGATCCACCGCAACACCTGGCGCTACAGCGTGGTGATCGAGCAGCAGCGCAACGCCCTCGCCGCCCGGCGGGAGCGGCTGCTGACCAGTGACGTGGCCGCGCTGATGCTGCTGGACAAGGTGCCCGAGAAGGCCGGCGAGATGGACGAGGACCTGCTCGCCCGGGCAGCCCGGTCGATCGCGTTGTTCCACCTGGACCGGCTCTGGGCCGAGCACCTGGCCGAGCTGTCCGAGGTCCGCGAGGGCGTACACCTGCGTGCCCTGGGGCGGCTCGACCCGCTGGACGAGTTCCACCGCGCGGCGGTACCGGCGTTCAACAACCTCGTCCCGGAGATCGAGGCGCGCACCATCGCCACGTTCACCGAGACCGAGTTCGACGAGGATTGGGAGCCCGAGGACGGCACCCTGGTGCGTCCGACGGCCACCTGGACGTACCTGGTGCACGACAACCCGTTCGGTTCGGAGCTCGACCGGCTGATCGCCTCGATCGGTCGGCGGCTCAGCGGCGCGTCGCGCTGACCTGGCTCGCGGGGCCTCTGCCGCTACCTCCGGGTAGGGCAGAGGCCCCTCCTTGCGCCGTTTCGATCGCGGTTTGCGAGGGTAGTAGGGCGGGTCGGTCAAACGGGAGAGAGCAGACGATGGCATACGTGACGATGTCGGCGGGATGCGCGCGAGGGTCTACGAGGGCAGTGCGACGGTGAACCTGGACACGCGGGAGCCGGTGGTAGAGCGACTCGGTGTGCTGGAGACTGCCGCGCTGTTGCGGGAGCTGACCGCAGGCCTGATCGGGCTGACCGATTTCGATGAGGCGCTGCTGGCGCTGGTCCGGGTCACCCGCGACGCGGTGGCCGGGGTGCGCTGGTGCGGATTCACGGCGCTGCGGGCCGGCGAGCCTGCCGGCGTTGCCGCCTCCGACGAGCAGATGGCCGGCCTGGACGACCTGCGCCACGGGCCCGACTCGCCGGCGATGAGCGCGATCCGACGGCGCGAGATGATCCTCGCGGTCGACCTCGGCGGTGAGTCGCGGTGGCCGGCCTGGACGCCCCACGCCCGCGACCTCGGTGTGCGCGGGGTGATCTCCGCGCCGGTGGACATCGACGACCAGGTGGTCGGGGCGATCAACCTGTACGCTGCCGCGCCCGACGTCCTCACCCCGCAGCACCAGCTCACCGCGATGCTGCTCGCCGAGCACGCCAGCCTGCTGCTGGCCGCCGTCCGCGACCGGGCCCGCCAGCAGGCGCTCGCCGGCGAGCGGGACGCCTCGCTCCTGCACGACGGCGTCGTCGGCCAGGCGATCGGCGTGATCATGACGCAGCGCGGGTGCCCGCCGGCAGAGGCCCTCGACGTGCTGCGCACCGCTGCCTCGTCGCTGGACATCCCGCTGCGTGAGGTGGCCGAACGCCTCGTCCGGACGGTCTCCCGCCCCCGCGAGAGCTGACTGTCGCGTCGGTGCGGGCGGATGCCCGTTCTCCCGATCGGCGGCGAGTCGGACGCTGTCGTTTCGCCCGACGAGGGCTCGGGTAGCACTCTGCTACTGGTGGAGTGTGCTCGACCCTGGGGAGGACCGATGCAGAGCCGGCTGCGGGTGCAGGGGCACCCCATCCAACCGATGTTGGTGACGTTCCCGCTCGGGCTCTTCGTCAGCGCCACGGTCTTCGACCTCACCGACGTCGCGGGCGGACCGGTCTTCCTCGGCGAGGTCGGCTACTGGACCGGCGTCGCGGCCCTCTTCGCCGCCGCCATGACGGCGATCGCGGGCATGGTCGACCTGTGGGACGTGCCGGTCGACGGGACCCGCCGTACCGCCATCGCCTTCAACGTCGTCAACGCGGCCATGGCGGGTCTGTTCCTGATCAGCAGCCTGGTCCGTGCCCACTCGCCGGATCGGGGCGCTACGGCGGCGATCCTGGCCACCGAGCTGGTCGCGCTGGCCGCCGGCGGGGTCGGTGTGCATCTGGGCGCACGACTCATGCGCCAGTTCGACGCCGGTCGCGCCGAGACCGGCAGCCTGGACGCGCTCGCCGGAGGCACTGTCGAGGTCGTCCGCCCCCACCCGTGACCGGGCCCGTGCCGCGTCGCCCTCTCCGGTTCGCGTGATCGACGCGGTCTCTGCAAAGACGGGGCGTCGGCGGCTCGATGACAGAACGCGAGTGGATCACGCGCTGGGTAAATGGATTGCCGCTCCGGTGGCGGGCCGGCGAGGCTGATCGCTGTGACCGATGCGCGTACCGCCGAGGAACTGATCGCGGAGGCCGCCGCCGCGCCCGTCGACGGCTGGGGTTTCGGGTGGCTGGCCGGCCGGGCCACCGAGGAACGTCCACCCTGGGGGTACGCCCGGCTGGTCGGTGAGCGGATGGCCGGCGCCCACTCGGCCCTGGACGTGGACACCGGCGGCGGCGAGGTCCTCGCCGAGACTCCGCACCCGCCGAAGGTGCTGGTGGCCACCGAGGCGTGGCCGCCGAACGTCCTGGTGGCACGACGCAACCTGCGCCCGCTCGGTGCGACCGTGGTGGCCGTCGCACCGGACTCGACTCTGCCGTTCCGGGACGGTTCCTTCGACCTGGTGGTGGGCCGCCACCCGGTACGCACCGACTGGGCGGACACGGCCCGGGTGCTGCGTCCCGGAGGGACGTACCTGTCGCAGCAGATCGGGCCGGGCACCATGCGTGAGCTGAGCGAGGCGATCCTCGGCCCGCTGCCCCCACCGGACAGCCGGCACCCCGAGGACGCGGTGGCTTCCGCCGAGGCGGCGGGCCTGCGGGTGGTGGACCTGCGCCGGGCCACGCTGCGCGCGGTCTTCCACGACATCGGCGCGGTGGTCTGGTTCCTGCGCAAGGTGGTCTGGACCGCGCCCGGGTTCACCGTCGACCGCCACCGCGAGCCCCTGCTCGCCCTGCACCGCCGCATCGTCGATGAGGGCCCCTTCGTCGCCCAAGCCCAACGCTTCCTCATCGAAGCAACCCACCCCTAACCACCCACCCACCCCACCCCACTGCGCTCCTCTCCGCCCCCCAATCCCGCGTCGATCTTGCACTTACTGTCGCCGTTTTGCTCCATCGACGCCTTTAGTCGCCACAGAAACCGCAAGATCGACGCGGGGGGAGCGGGGACGCCCGGGGGTTAGTGGGGGTGGGTTTGGTGGTGGGTGGCCAGGATGTCGGCGCCGAAGTCGCTGGCGGGGCGGCGTAGCACGGTGTGCGCGTGGTTGCCGTCGTCGCTGGTGTTGTCGTACTCGATCAGCAGGTCGTCGCCCTGCACCCGGTAGTAGTGCCGCTGGCCGGGGCGGGTCGGGCCGGCCCAGGCGAAGTGCAGTTGGCCACCGGCGAGGCGGGTGGCCTCGCGTACGGCCAGCTCGGGTGGCAGCCGGTCCAGGTAGAGCGCGACGACCTGGTCGAGTAGTGCCCGGCCGGTGGGGCCGAGCCGGTCGGCCGGTACGCCGAGCGGTTCGAGCGGGCCGTCGACCCGGGCGCGGGTGGCGCTGATGATGTCCGTCGGCGCCTCGTCGGCGACGATGGCGGCGGTTCGCCCGCCCGGCCCCAGCGCGTCCAGCAGGGCCCGGCCCAGGTCTTCCTCGACGCCGAGCGGTCGGGAGACGGCGCGCCCGGCGTAGCGCACCGCGGCCGGGTTGGCGCCGAAGAAGACCGGCGCGGGGGAGACCTGATCGTCCACGATGGTCATGGTGACCGACAGGTGGTGCCCCTCGAGCCGCCATGCCCAGCGGTCGTCGCGCGCCGGGTCGCCGAACACGGCGATCCAGTAGTCGCCGCTGTGTCGTCCGCGGCGCCACCCCTCGGCCCGGTCCAGGACCTCCTCGAGCGCGACGATCGCCATCGCCTGGGCGTACGCCGACGGGCTGAGCGCGGTGGCCAGCAGCCGGTGTGCGGCCTTGCGCCCGGCGATGTCCAGGTCGGCGAGGCAGGCGCCGGGGCGGGGGCGGGGCCGGTACTCGAGCCAGCGCCGGGACGGCTCGTCGTCGAACGGGTACGCGGCGGCGACGCGGGTCGTGGGGTCGAGCGCGGTCAGCAGGGCGGTGGCGGCGGCACGCATCTGTTCGGGCAGGGGATCTTCCACCGTCCCTGTATACCGTCAGCCGGCCCGCAGCAGCCGTACCATCTCCGGCAGGTCGAAGAACTGCGCGGTCTCGAGCGCCGAGGGGTTGCCGTACGCCGGGTCGGCCCCGGCGGCGAGGAGCGCGCGGACGGAGTCGGTGCTGCTGCGGAAGACCGCGGCGGCGAGGGCGCTCTGACCCCGGTCGTTGGTGCGGGTGTGGTCCGCGTCGCGGGCCAGCAGCGCGGCCACCGTGTCGGGGTGGGAGTGGTAGGCGGCCAGGATCAGCAGGGTGTCGCCCTTGTCGTTGGTCAGGTTGACCGGCAGGCCGGCGTCCACCTGGGCGGCCAGTTCCTCGGCCTCGCCCGCGCGTGCGAGGTCGAACATCCGGTGCGCGAACGCCAGGGTCTCGGCGTCGAGGTCGTCGGTCACCGGTTCAGGCTAGTCGCCGCAGCCTTGATAGGTTGCTCGGCCGGCACGTGGGGGAGGCCCGATGGGTGAGACGGTCTACGTGGGCAACGCGGACGTCGACGGGATCGGCGACGGCGGCTGGCTGCTCGGGCACTTCGCGCCGCCGGGCGAGATCCGGCACAGCAGCGACGTCGAGGTGAAGTGGAGCGTGCACCCGCCCGGGGAGGCCCGGTCGCGGTGGGCGACCGGTGAGCGCCGGACGACCCTGCTGGTGCTCGTCGACGGGTGCTTCCGGGTGGAGTTGCCGGTCCTGCGCTGAGGGGGCACGACTGGAGTCCCGGCATGTGGAATTACCTACTAAACCTATAGGCTTTGCCGGCTAGAGTACGGGGGCACCCCACGCAACGATCCGCGAGGAACCACCGATGACTCACGATCACCCGGCCACCGACCTGCTCGCCGTCGCCGCCCGGTGGGCCGACCCGAGCGGCTGGCCGGTCCCGCTGCGCTTCGACCCGAGCGAGCGCTGGTACGCCCGGCTCGCCAGCGCCGACGACCACGAGGTGTGGGCGCTGAGCTGGCTGCCCGGCCAGGGCACCGACCTGCACGACCACGGCGGCTCCGCCGGCGCGTTCCGGGTGGTGGCCGGTGCCCTCACCGAGGAGACGGTCAGCCGTGGACGGCTGCTGCCGCACGTGCTGCCCGCCGGCGTCGGCCGTCGCTTCGGCGCGCGGCACGTGCACCGGGTCACCAACCGTGGCGCGGAGCCGGCCGTCAGCGTGCACGTCTACCGGCCGGCGTTGCGCCGGATGACCCGCTACGACCTCCTCGACGGGCGGCTGCGCGCCGCCGCGGTCGCCGAGGCCGGCCGGTCCTGGTGAATCGCCCCGACCCTCTCGTCACCGGAAGGAATCGATAATGCAGCTCACCGCCGAGCACTGTCCGGCGCCCGTGCCACCGCCGGGCTCCCGGGGTATCGACGAGATCCTGGCCGCCGCGCGAGCCCGGCTCGACCGGCTGGACCCCGAGCGGGCGCACCTGGCGTACCGTGCCGGGGCCCTGCTGGTCGACATCCGGCCGGCGGCCCAGCGCGCCGCGCACGGCGTCGTGCCCGGCGCGCTCACGGTCGAGCGCAACGTGCTGGAGTGGCGCTTCGACCCGCGCTGCCCGGCCCGGCTGCCGGAGGCGGTCGACTACGACGTGCCGGTGGTGGTCCTCTGCCAGGAGGGCTACACCTCCTCGCTGGCCGCCGCCGCGTTGCAGGACATCGGCCTGCACCGGGCCACCGACGTCGACGGGGGCTTCGCCGCCTGGCGCATCGCCGGCCTGCCGGCGCTCGGCCCGACCCCGCTGCACCGCGCAACCCCCCTCGCGCCCCCGGTCACCGCCGGCCGGGCGCGCCGCTGACCCCCACGCCGCACCGGGCGTGGCGGGCGTACCGCCATCTCAGGAGGCACGATGTCCGTCGTCGCGATCCCCACCCGCCCCTACTCGCCCGCGCACCCGGGACGGGCCGTCGGCCGCCCGCGCACCGGCCCGACCCTGACCATCACCCTCGACCTGGCTCCCGGACCGATGAGCCCACGGCTGGCCCGGCTGGTGCAGTTGCTCGGCGAACTGGCCGAGGCCGGGGAGGGTCGGCTGGGCTCGGCCGACGACGTATCGCCGACGCCGCGACCGCTCGCTCTGACCACCGCCGTCGAGCCGCCCGCGGTGGTCACCGCCGACACCGACCCGACCGACGTCCGCATCCTGACCGGCTCGCGGACGGTCCGCCAGGGCGGTCGGATGGTCGCCCTCACCCGCATCGAGTACGACCTGCTGCTCTTCCTCGCCGAGCGCCCGCACCGGGTCTTCACCCGCCTCCAGCTGCTGTCGAACGTCTGGGGCTACGAGCACGCGGTCGCCCGGACGGTGGACGTGCACGTCCGGCGGCTGCGCGCCAAGCTCGTCGGCGCGGATGTGATCACCACCGTTTACGGGGTGGGTTACCGGCTGGGTGACGAGGCGCGGATCAGCGTCGACCACACCCGCTGAACGGCGGCCGGGCGGCCGGTCCGGAGGCGACGGCAACGGCATGGTGAACAGGACGGGGACCCCCGTAACGGGGCATCTGGGTGGCTCTGCTGTAATCATCTGACTTCGCACGCAGAGCGAGCACCCGGCTCCGATGCGTTCGTCAATTGTCACATTCATGCAACGCAGCCGCCTCTTGACCCTCGCCCGCGCGCCGGGAAGCATCGACGAAGCGGCGTCCCGGGCCGTGGGGAGATACCCGGACCAGCCCAAGGAGGACCATGTCGGTCAGCCCCGCCTCGTCGCGTGCCGGATGGCATACGTCCCAACCCGCGGTGCCCGGCCGACCTCCCGGCGGTCAACGCCGCCCGGCGAACACCCCCGCGCCCGTGCTCACCGTGACGCTGTCCATCCCGCTGACCTGCGAGGAGTCGCTGACACCGCCGGCCCGACGGCTGCTGGAGGCCGCCCGCGAGCTGCTCGAACGCGGCGAGGGCGTGATCACCAGCTCCGTTCCGGCGGAGCGTCACGCCGACGGGGTGCCCGCCAACCGGGCAGCACCCGTACGCGCGCTCACCCCGACGATCCCCTCCCTGCACATCCTCGCGTCGTCCCGTTCGGTGCTGCGGGACGACGAGCCGCTGCCCCTGACCCGCCTGGAGTTCGACCTGCTGCTGCACCTGGTCGCCCACCCGCGTCGCGTCTTCACCCGCCTGCAACTGCTCAACGCCGTCTGGGGCTACGAGCACGCCGGCGTCCGCACCGTCGACGTGCACGTGCGCCGTCTGCGCGGCAAGGTCGGCGTGGACGTGCCCCTGGTCACCACCGTCTACGGGGTGGGCTACCGGCTGGCCGACGACGCGCGCGTCACCGTCGACCGCACCAGCTGACCCCGGCCACCACCGCCCGTCCGTTCCGGGCGGGGCAGGATGGACCGGTGCGCATCCGCCCCATCTCGCCCGACCTGCTCGTCGCCGAACTGACCGGCCGTCTGGCCGACGCCTCGACCACCGTCGAGCCCGCCCGGCTGCGCGTGGCGGTCGACGGCGCTCCGGCTGCCGGCCCGGACGAACTGGCCGCCGCGCTGATCGACCCGCTGCGCGCCCGGGGCCGCCCGGTCCTGCACGTACGCGCCGCCGACTTCCTCCGTCCCGCGTCGCTGCGCTTCGAACTCGGTCGTACCAACCCGGACGCCTACTACGAGGGCTGGATCGACGAGACCGGCCTACGACGCGAGGTCCTCGACCCGGCCGGCCCCGGCGGCGACGGGCGGGTACTGCCGTCGCTGTGGGACTCCACCGCCGACCGGGCCAGCCGCGCCGCGTACGTCGATCTGCCGCCGGGCGGCGTGGTCCTGGTCAGCGGCGCGCTCCTGCTCGGCGGCGCGCTGCCGTTCGACGTGAGCGTCCACCTCCAGGTGTCCGCGGCGGCGCTGCGCCGCCGCACCGAACCCGCCCGGGAATGGACCCTGCCGGCCTTCGACCGCTACGCCGAGGAGGTGGTACCCGCCAGCTTCGCCGACGTGGTCGTACGCGCCGACGACCCCCGCCACCCCGCGCTCGTCGAGGGCTGAGATTCGCCCGTTTGCACGCCCGGTTCGGCGGGTACTCGCCCGGCTCACAGAGCGCGGGTGACCGCTCGCGCACCGCATGCGACCGCTACCGGGGCACCACGCCGCCGGACCCGGTTCACGTGAACCACAGGCCAGGAAAGGCAGGCAGCGATGCTCGTCCACGACACGGTCGGCACCGGCCGATCCCAGACGGAGATCGACCAGATCCGGCACTCCCTGCAGGCGCGCTACGACGAGTTGACCGCCGAGTACGACCAGGCCCTGCTGCAGAGCCAGGTGCTGCGTCTGGTGGAGGTCGGCGACACCGCCGGCGACGACCAGGCCGACAGCGGCACCAAGACGGCCGAGCGGGACACCGCCCAGTCGCTGCTGCGGACGATCCTCGACCGGCGCGCCCAGTACGAGCACGCCCTGGGTCGCCTCGCCGAGGGCACGTACGGCTGGTGCGAGGGCTGCTCGGCGGCGATCCCGGTCGAGCGGCTGGAGATCTTCCCGGCCGCCACCACCTGTGTGACCTGCAAGCAGACCCGCGAGCGGCGGGCCGCCTGAGCGACGGCAGCGGTTGCCGGTCGGTCTTCGACACGATGGACCGCATCCATGGGTGACATCCTGGTGGGCACCGCGTCCTGGACCGACCGCACACTGCTCGACTCGGGCTGGTATCCCCAGACGGCCGACAACCCGGAGAAACGCCTGGCGTACTACGCCCGGCAGTTCCCGCTGGTCGAGGTGGACGCGACCTACTACTCGCCGCCCGCCGAGTCGACCGCGCGCCTCTGGGCCGACCGCACGCCGGACGGATTCACGTTCAACATCAAGGCGTTCAGCCTGTTGACCGGTCACCCCACCCGGGTCAGCGCGCTCTACAAGGACCTGCGTCCGGAGACGGACAAGAAGAACGTCTACCCCGACGACCTGACCACGCAGGCGTACGAGGAGGTGTGGACGCGCTTCCTGTCCGCGCTGGACCCGCTGGTCGAGGCGGGCAAGTTGGGCGCGCTGCTGTTCCAGTTCCCGCCCTGGTTCACGATCAAGCGGGCCAACAAGCAGTACCTGCTGGAGGTGGCGAAGCGCTGCGCCCCGCTGCGCCCGGTGTACGAGTTCCGCCACGCGTCCTGGTTCGACGGCGACAACGCCGACGAGACGCTCTCCTTCCTGCGCGAGCACGACCTGTCGTACGTCTGCGTGGACATGCCGCAGGGCCACCGCTCGTCGGTGCCCCCGGTGCTGGCCGCCACCGGTGACCTCGCCGTGATGCGCTTCCACGGCCACAGCGACAAGTGGACCAGCAAGGACATCCACGAGAAGTTCGGCTACCACTACTCCAAGCGGGAACTGGCCGACTGGGCGCCGAAGCTGCGCGAGCTGGCCGACTCCGCCGGCGAGACCCACGTCCTCATGAACAACTGCTACCGCGACTACGCGCAGACCAACGCCAAGACCCTGGTCGGGCTCCTCGACGTCGACTAGGTCTCACCCGATCCGGGTGGGGCCGGCTCACCCACCCGCCGGGCAGGGTGGACACGGTGGGTACGGCCGTGCGACGGCCGGAGACGACACGGAGGTGACGGGGGATGACGGTTCGAGTGGTGACGGATCGACGGCGGGGCGCCGTCCTGCACGTGGTCGGCACGGCCGACAACGCCCGGCGCGCCCCGCAGGGCAGCCCGGTGCGGGCCCGGCGCGGCCCGGTGGGACCGCCGCGACGCACCGACGAGCGACGCTGGGAGAGCACGGATCGGGGGTCGACCGATGCCTGACTCGATGATCTCCGCGTTCGAGAGTTCGCTGGACAAGACCAACCTGATCCTCAAGGACATCGAGGACGCCTACGGGTGGCCGAAGGATCGGCGCAACCAGTCGTACGCCGCGCTGCGTACCGTGCTGCACCTGCTGCGCGACCGGCTGGCGGTCAACGAGAGCGTCGAGTTCGCCCAGCAGTTGCCCGTGCTGGTCCGGGGGATCTACTTCGACGGCTGGAACCCGTCCGACGTGCCGATCAAGCTCAACCGCGACGACTTCCTCTACGAGGTCCGCCAGGGCTTCCCGTACGACGTCGAGGGCGGCGCGGAGCGGGTGACGCAGGTGGTGCTGGACACCCTGCGTCGGCACGTCACCCAGGGCGAGTGGCAGGACGTGAAGGACACCATGCCCAAGGACCTCGCGATGATGCTGCCCTGAGACAGGCTCACCGATCGGCGCTGTCCGGCGGGGACGGCACCCGGGACACCGGGTGGCCGCCCCGCGGGCCAGCGCCGCGAACGTGACGGCGTCGGTGACGGCCGCGCCGCCGGGGTCGTTGTTGAAGTAGGCGTACGCCGGCTCGTCCGCGCCGAACGTGTCGGTGAGCCGGCGGACCCACGAGCCGAGCGCGGTACGCCCGTAGTGCGGCCACGGCCGGGCCCGGCCCCCGTGCAGCCGCAGGTAGCCGAAATCGGTGGTACGCCAGCGCGGGGCAACCGGACGACCGAGGCGATCCGCCCAGACCAACGCCGCCCGCCGTCGTTCCAGGACGGCCGGGTGGCGTCGGTCCACCACGACGGGTGCCGGGGCTCGACGGCCACCCGCACCCCTTCGGGGAACAGCCGCAGTGTCGCGTCGAGCGCGTCGACGTCCACCCGAAGGTTCGGTGGCAGTTGCAGCAGTACCGGGCCGAGCCGGTCACCGAGGGCGGTGGCCCGGGCCGAGGAACCGCGCCACCGGCTCGGCCGGCTCGCGCAGGCGCTTGATGTGGGTGAGGTAGCGGCTCATCTTCACCGCCACGCAGAAGTCCGCCGGGGTCCGGTCCCGCCACGCCGCGAACGTCTCGCGCTCGGGCAGCCGGTAGAACGCGTTGTTGACCTCGACGGTGGCGAAGCCCGACGCGAAGTGCTCCAACCAGGTCGCTGGGGCAGCCGCTGCGGGTAGAAGCGACCCCGCCAGTCCCGGTACTGCCAGCCCGACGTACCCACCAGGATCACCGCCCCTTTCTGGCACTCTCCGCCGCCGCCCGCGAACCGACCGTGTCGTCCCGGTTCGGCGTCTACGGTGAGGGTTAGAGAAGATCGCGCGTGGGGTACCACCCGCAGCACGACGGACCCCGGCGTACGGCGGGGCGGCACACCCGAGGGAGTACCGATGGCACTCAACGACGATGACATGCAGACCACGGGCGGCGGCGGCCTGGAAGGCCCGGCCGACGGCGGCGCGACCCCGGGTCACCAGGACGGTGGCGCCGATGGTGGCGCGGAGGGTCCGGCCGATGGTGGCGCGACCCCGGGTCACCAGGACGGTGGCGCGGACGGTGGCGCGGAGGGTCCGGCCGACGGTGGCGCGACCCCGGGTCACCAGGACGGTGGCGCCGATGGTGGCGCGGAGGGTCCGGCCGACGGTGGCGCGACCCCGGGTCACCAGGACGGCGGCGCCGACGGCAGCGCCCGGTAGCGGCACGCCATGACGCACCTCGACCCGCCGGGTGGCCACGGCCACCCGGCGGTTCCATCCGTTGCTTCCGATGGCGGCGTACCCGTCGCGGCGAGCGCCGTCGCCGCGCTGGCGCGCTGCGTCTCGGTCGAGCCGGCGAAGTTCGCCGCCGCGCACTGGGGCCATACCCCGCTGCTGTCGCGCGCCGCCGAGCTGCCCGACTCGGCGGGCTTCACCGACCTGTTCAGCCCCGAGGACGCCGACGAGCTGCTCAGCCGGCGCGGTCTGCGTACCCCCTTCCTGCGCGTCGCCAAGGACGGACAGCTCGTGCCGGCGGCCCGCTGGACCGGCGGCGGCGGGGCCGGCGCCGAGATCGACGACCAGGTGCTCGACGAGCGGATCCTCGAGCAGTACGCCGGCGGAGCCACCCTGGTGCTACAGGGTCTGCACCGGATCTGGCCGCCGCTCGTCGACTTCGCCCGCGACCTGGGCCTCGCGCTGCGCCAGCCGTTGCAGGTCAACGCCTATCTCACCCCGGCGGGCAGCCAGGGTTTCGCCACCCACTACGACACCCACGACGTGTTCGTGCTCCAGGTGGACGGTCGCAAGCACTGGCGGATCCACCCGCCGGTCCTGCCCGACCCGCTGGAGAAGCAGCCCTGGGGAGGCCGCGCCGACGAGGTCGGCGCCACCGCGCAGGGCCCCGCCGCGCTGGACGTGGTCCTCGCGCCCGGCGACGCCCTCTACCTGCCGCGCGGGTGGCTGCACAGCGCGCAGGCGCAGGACGCCAGCTCGCTGCACCTGACCGTGGGCATCCGCGCGTCGACCCGCTACGCGCTCGTCGAGGAGCTGCTCGCGCTGGCCGCCGAGGACCAGAGGCTGCGGGCCAGCCTGCCGTTCGGCACCGACGTCGCCGACCCGGACGCCATCGAACCGGAGTTGACCGAGACGGTCGAGGCGCTGCGCGACTGGCTGCTGCGGGCCGACCCGGTGGCGGTGGCCGCGCGGCTGCGGCAACGCGCCTGGCCGGCAGCCCGTCCGGCCCCGATCCGTCCGCTTGCCCAGGCCGGCGCGCTGGCCACGCTGGACGCCGACTCCCGGCTCACCCTGCGACCCGGCCTACGCTGGCAGCTCGTGCCGCACGGAGACGGCCAGGTGGCGCTGCGGTTGTTCGACCGCACGATCACGCTGCCCGCCGACTGCGAGCCGGCGACGCGCGCGCTGCTCGGTGGCATCGCCGTCCGCGTCGGTGACCTGCCGGGCCTGCCCGACGACGCCGACCGGGTCACGCTGGCCCGCCGGCTGCTGCGCGAGGCCGTCCTGGTGCCGGCCTGAGCCTTTCCCAGCGGTTGATCAAGAGGTTCGCGTCCCTGCACGCCGGATCGATGACGCGAACCTCTTGATCAACCGAAAAGAAGGGGCCGGTCAGCGGCCGAGCACCAGGAGCAGCACCGTCGCGACCAACCCGGCGCCGAGCACCACCATGACCGGTCGGGGACCGAGCATCGCGTGCCGACGATCGGCCAGCAGCCGCGCCGGCGCCAGCCCGATCAGCGGCCCGAACAGCGTCACCACCAGCGCCAGCACCGGCATCCCGACCGCCAGGTCGCCGCCGTACCCGACGCCGAGCGCTCGCGCGGCAACGCCCAGGGCATAGCCCAGCACCGCGCCGCCCACCCCGCACAGCGCCAGCAGGGGGTTGGCCGAGCCCGGCAGCTCACCCGGCTGCCCGGCCCGGTTGAGCAGGTCACGGGCGCGGCCGAGCAGCAACGCCGGGTCGGCCCCGTCACCGCCGTTGGCCGGCGCGGGCGGCCCGCCGAGACGACGCGCGCCCAGCCGTGCCCGGGCCTGCTGCCAGAGGTGTGCCACCTCGGCGTCCACCCGCTCCTGCTCCTCGCGGGCGTCGACCAGCTCCTGCTCGGCACGCCGCACCTCGGCGACGGCGTCCGCGACGGCCCGCTCGGCCGCCGCGCACTGCCGCTCGTACCAGGTACGTGCCTCGGCACGCTGCTCGTGCACCCGAGCGGTCAGCTCGGCCAGCCGTCGTAGCTGCGCCGTGTACGTCTCACTCGCCACCGGTTCGTTCATCGAGGCGGTCCATAGGGGATGATCACGTGGCCCGTGCGGTGCACCGCACGGTCGAAGAAGAGCCCACGCCACGGGCGGGGATACCAGTCCGGGCCGCCGGTGCCCGGGTAGAGCGACGCGCCCAACTCGCCGCCGTGCGCGTCCAACGCCACCCAGGCCCCGATCTGGTCGGTCCGGGCGGCCGGACCGCCGAGGTCGGCGCGCATCCGCGCCACGCCCCGCCACCAGGCCAGCACGTGGGTACGCCGCTCCGGGCCGTCGTGCAGGATCCGGCGCAACTGCTCCAGGCCGGTACGCCGACCCGTCCGCGCGGCCAGCGCGCCGGCTGCCGCATCGACCGCGAACAGCAGCAGGTAGTGCGGGCTGCCCGTGCTGGACAGCCCGTCGGCCGTCTCGGTCATCAACTCGCCGACGGTCTCCTCGTCGTACCAGGCGGCATCGTCGGCAAGGTCGTCGTAGAGCGCGCGGGCGATGCCGTCTGCGTCCGGGTCGAGGCAGGCGATGGAGAAGCGGGCGGTGCCGGGCGGGTGCTGGCGGGCCAGCGACCGGGCCGCGGCGTCCAGCACCGCGCACGCCTCGTCCACCCGCGTACCGAGCACCGCCAGGTTGCGCCCCGGCGCGCGGGGCAGGCGCAGCGCCGCCGAGCGCGCCTGCACGTCGATGATCTCGCCGAGCAGGGCCACCGGGGTGCGCGGCGCGCGGCCGTCCGGCGGGGCTTCGAGAGCCCGGAAGTCGGGAGCCTCGGTCAGCCGGGGGATCGCGTCACCGTCGAAGAGTCGGGCCGGCGCCGCGTCCGGCGGGCGCATCCGCCACAGGCGGTGCTGCAGGCCGCTCCACGTCTCCCAGTCACTGGCGGCCGGAATGCGGGCGACCTCGTTGCCCTCGACCATGCCCGACTCGGCGTTGACGACCGCGTGCCAGCGCGGCAGCGACTGCGCCGCGTCGTTGCGCTCGGCGAGGATCCGCAACGCCTTGGGCAGCGCGATACGCAGGGCGAACTGGGCCACCAGCGCGGGACGCCCCCACAGCGCCTCGATGCCCCGGACGTCCTGGGAGGCGAGCACCAGATGGATGCCCTGTGACCGGCCCCGGCGGGCCAGGTCCTCCAGCAGGTCGGCGGCCTCCCGGGCCACCACGTCGCGGCCGGCCAGCAGCATCTGGAACTCGTCGACCACCGCGACGACGCGTGGCCAGTGCCCGGTCGGGTCCACCGCGCGCAGCTCGGCGAGCTTGGTGACCTCGTGCTTCTTGGCCGCGTCGGCCCGCCGCCGCAGCTCCTCGGCGAGGAACCGCAGCAGCGCCAACCCGAACTCCCGGTCGGTGTTGACGTTGATACCGACCAGACGCATGTGCGGTAGCCAGCTCGGGTCACGCCGACCCTGCGCGAACCGGGCGAAGGACACTCCCTCCTTGAAGTCCAGGAGATAGAACTCCAGCTCGGCGGGGGAGTAGCGGGCCGCCAGGGCGCCGATCCACGCGAAGATCAGGTTGGTCTTGCCGGTGCCGGACGGCCCTCCGATCAGGGCGTGCGGCGGATAGTCGCCGAGCGTCAGGCGTACCGACCGGCCCTGCGGTCCCTCGCCGATCGGCACGGTCAGGCCGTCCGCCGAGTTCTCCCGCCACATCAGCTCGGGCGGCGGCAGCAGGTCGCCGAACGGCGTCGGCGGCGGACCCTCGTTCACCCGGGCGGCGATCTCGCGGCAGGTCTCGGTGACAAGCGTTGCCGGCGGCGGCGGGTCCAGCCGGACCGACAGGCCCGACGGCCCGCCGATCCGAGCACCCGAGGCGTCCGTCACCACGCGGGTCACGGTCGGATCGTCGGGCAGCGGCACACCACGGACGACCAGGTGCACCCCGCAGGCGGCACCGGCGCGGACCACCCGGTCGAGCTGCCCGCGCTCGTGCCGGTTCAGCTCGTCGCCGCCGAGCAGCACCGCCACCCGCCACGGCTCGGGACGACGGCCGGTCGCCGAGGCCAGCTCCCGCAGGGACCCGTACTCGCCGGCCAGCACCGTCTCGTTGATCCGCCGGATCTGTTCGACCAGGTCGTCGAGCAACGGGCCCAACCCGCCCGGTCCGACGAAGGTGAGCAACCCCGCCGTGCCCAGGGGCGCGAATCCGGCCAGTCCTCCGCCGAGGTGCTCCGGGTCGTACCCGATCAGTCGTACCCCACCGGGGTCGGCGCGGCCGACGGCCCGCAGCAGCAGCGCGGACACCACGGCGTCGCAGCCGGCGCGGTCCTCTCCGGACAGGTGGACGTGTCCGGCGTCGAGCAGCGGCACCAGCGCGGGCACCGGCTCGACGTCGTCGAGCCGGACCGTGCCGACCCGCAGCGCGCCGGGCGGCTCGGCCCGGCTCAGGGGCGTGGGTGTCCAGCCCGGCCAGTCGGCGCCCGCGCAGCCGGGTGCCTCCCGGCGTGCGGCGTCGGCGGCCTGGCGGGCCAGCTCCGCGATCCGGGTGGCGTGCCGGGCGTCGATCTCGGCGAGGCGGCGGTCGCGCTGGCCACCCACCCGCTCCGGTACGGCGACTGCGGCCCGGCGGACCCGGGCGAGCCGTTCCCGGGCGGCGCTCAACTCGGCCTGCGCCGCCGACAGTCGGGTACGGGTGGCGCCCAGCGCCTCGGCGAGGGCGTCCCGGACCCGGATGGCCAGCTGCCCGCGTCGGTCAGCCATCGGAGCCCCGGCGTGCCGGCGCGTCCCGCCACGGGCTGCCCGCCCGGGGCGGCAGGCCGCCGGGATCCGGTTCGGCCGGGTCCGGTGCGGACTGTGGCGTGCCGGCGGCGGCCAGGTCCCGGCCCAGCCGGGCGAGCAGCAGCCCGGCCGTCACACCGGCGGCCACCGCGGAGTCGGCGGCGTGTGGTGGCTCCCCGGACGACCGCGGTGGCGGCATGCGGCACACCCGGGTCAGCAGCGTCTCCAGCACCGGCGGTGGCAGTCCGGGCAGCAGGTCCCGGACGCGGCCGTCCAGCTCTCCGCGCAGCCGGCCCAGGTCGGTGGCGCGGGGCGGGTGCCCCAGCAGCTCACCGGCCAGCTCGCGCAGCAGCGGCGGTGCCAGCGCCGCCATCCCGAGACCCACGTCGGCCGAGGCGCGGCGCAGCTCGGTACGGAGGCGGTCGCGGTCACCGGCGCGTACGCCGCGTACGACCCGGTGCAGCAGCTCCTGCGAGTCGCGCAGTTGTTCGTCGGGCTCGTCGCCGTCGCCGTCGCGCCCGCCGGTCAGCTCGGCCACCCGCACCGACCACCAGCGACGCATCCGCACCTGCTCCGCCCGTTCCGGCGCCACGGTGGTCGGCCCGTCCGACGGGGCCTCGTCGTGGCGCTGGTCGCGCTGGTCTCGTTGCTGTGGCCGGGGCGCGGGGGTGCCGTCGGCGGCCAACCCGATCGCGGCCAGGTACGCCGACAACTGCTCCTGCGCCACCCGTAGCGCGTAGTTGGCGCTCTCGGCGTGCTCGGTGGCGGCGGACAGCTCGGGAACCCCCATCGGATTGGCCGACTCCTGGCGGACCCACCGCAGCCGCTCCGCGGCCAGGCCGAACTTCTCCAGCGCCTGACCGAGCAGGCCGACCGGGAACTCCTCGCTGGCCGCGCGGACCTGGCCGCCGATGTCCTCGATGATGGACATGCCGGCCTACAGGGTGGAGACGTAGAGCTGGGCCTGCTCCACCGCGACCAGTGTCGCGGCGAGACATTCCTCCAGCTCCTGACTGGCCTGTGTCAGCGACGCCTGAGCCGCCTCGACCGTCTCGTGCCCGCTGCCCTCCAGTGCGCCGGCCAGCGTCTGCTGCGCCTCGGACAGCTTCTCACCCGCGGCCTGGACGGCTGTCTGCCCGTCGCCGATCTGTTGGAGGGCGACATCGATGGCAGCCTTCAGCTCGGCGACGCTCGCCACGGCGGAACCTCCTGGGGGCGGGGAGATCTCCATTAGAGCCTATCGGCGTCCACGGGAGAACATCCGCCCTGGCGGTGTTCCTGCCCGCCTGACCGTTAACCCCCTGGAAGTGCCGGGAGTCCGTTCTGTGGGAGTCCCAGTGCGAGAACTTTTCAATCATCGCGGAGCCAGCGCGGGCCGTACACCTCGGCGCCCAGGGCGGTGACCCGCTCGCGCAGCTCCCGGTCGGCCGTCACCACCAGCCGGCGACGCTGCGGGGCCGCCTCCACCAGCTCGACCACCGTGTCGTCGCCGGACCCGGGGGCGGAGACCACGCGGACCTCGTCGATGCCCGGTACGTCCCGTGCCGCGCCCTCGACCACGAGCACCACGTCGACAGGTGCCGGCAACCGGGCGGGCAGCCCCTCGGCGGCCACCGGCGCGAGCGCGTCCCGCAGCCGGGCGGCGGCCCCGGCCCGGTCCCGCCACCACCCGTTCGGGCGGGAGCCCACCACGTTGGCGCCGTCGACGATCAGCAGCGGGTTCTCAGTCATGCCGCCAGCCTGCCATCCACCGGCCCGAACCGGCCGGACGCCACTCCACAACGCGGGGTGCGCCACCGCGTGCGGCGTTTGTCGGGCCGGGTGCCGGGTAGCCCCTGCCGACCGTGCCGCGCCCGACTGCGGAGGAGAGACAATATGGGACCCGGTGATCTCGGCTCCGACCCGTGGGACGAATTCCTGGCCCGGTACTTCGGCCGGGGAGAGGGAGGACGCCGACCGCCGCACCGGGTCGACATCACCCGCCTGATGACGGCCGACGCGCGGGAGATGCTGGCCGACGCGGCCCGCCGTGCCGCGCAGCGGCAGAGCAGCGACCTCGACACCGACCACCTGCTGTGGGCGGCCCTGCAACGCGAACCCCTGCGCGACCTGGTACGCCGGGCCGGCGCCGACCCGGACACCCTGCTCAACGCGCTCGGCGGCAAGGGCGACGGCGCGCCACGCGGCGAGGTGCCGCCCAACCTGTCGCTGACCCCGGCGGCCAAGCGGGCGCTGCTCGACGCCCACCAGCTCTCGCGGGCGATGGGGGCCAACTACATCGGCCCCGAGCACATCCTGATGGCCCTGCCGCTCAACCCCGAGTCGCCGGCCGGACGGATGCTGGCCGCCGGGCGGATCCAGCCCGAGTCGTTGCAGGCCGCCAACGCCGAGCGCGGCCCGATGAACGGGCCGAAGCCGGACCGGGGCACGCCCACCCTCGACCAGTACGGCCAGGACCTCACCGACCTGGCCCGCAACGACCAGATCGACCCCGTGATCGGCCGCGCCGACGAGATCGAGCAGGCCGTGGAGATCCTGTCCCGGCGGACCAAGAACAACCCGGTGCTCATCGGCGAGGCGGGTGTCGGCAAGACCGCCATCGTCGAGGGTCTGGCCGAGCGGATCTGCGACGGGGACGTGCCGCAGACCCTGCTGGGCAAGCGGGTCGTCCAGCTCGACCTCGCCGGCCTGGTCGCCGGCACCCGCTACCGGGGCGACTTCGAGGAGCGCCTCAAGAAGGTCATCGACGAGATCCGGGCGCACCGGGACGAGCTGATCATCTTCCTGGACGAGATCCACACCCTGGTCGGCGCGGGAGGCGCCGGCAGCGAGGGCGGGATGGACGCGTCCAACATGCTCAAGCCCGCCCTGGCGCGCGGCGAGCTGCGGGTGATCGGCGCGACCACGCTGGACGAGTACCGCAAGAGCATCGAGAAGGACGCCGCGCTGGCCCGGCGGTTCCAGCCGGTGCTGGTGCCCGAGCCGAGCATCGACGACACCATCGCCATTCTGCGCGGGCTGCGGGACCGGTACGAGGCGCACCACCAGGTGCGCTTCACCGATGAGGCGCTGGTCACCGCCGTCGAGCTGTCCGACCGGTACGTCACCGACCGGTTCCTGCCGGACAAGGCCATCGACCTGATCGACCAGGCCGGCGCGCGGGTCCGGCTGCGTACCCGTACCCCGGCGTCCGACGTGCGGGAGCTGGAGCAGGAGCTCGACGACGTACGCCGGGACAAGGAGCAGGCCGTCACCGACGAGCAGTACGAGCGCGCCTCCGCGCTGCGCGATCGGATCGCCGAGCTGGAGGGGGAGATCCGGCGCGCCAACGGCGAGGACGGGATGTCGTCCTCGCAGGTGCCCGAGGTGGGCCCGCAGGAGATCGCCGAGGTGGTCTCCCGGGCCACCGGCATCCCCGTCAGCCAGCTCACCGAGGAGGAGCGCGACCGACTGCTGCGCCTGGAGGGTCACCTGCACGAGAAGATCGTCGGCCAGGACGACGCGGTCACCGCGGTGGCCGAGGCGGTCCGCCGCTCCCGTGCCGGGCTCGCCGACCCGGAGCGCCCGATGGGCAGCTTCCTGTTCCTCGGACCCACCGGCGTCGGCAAGACCGAGCTGGCCCGCGCCCTGGCCGAGGCGCTGTTCGGCGAGGCCGACCGCATGGTGCGCGTCGACATGAGCGAGTTCCAGGAACGGCACACCGTCAGCCGGCTGGTCGGCGCCCCGCCCGGGTACGTCGGCTACGAGGAGGCCGGTCAGCTCACCGAGGCGGTACGCCGCCGCCCGTACGCGGTGGTGCTGCTCGACGAGATCGAGAAGGCCCACCCGGACGTGTTCAACATCCTGCTCCAGGTGCTCGACGACGGGCGGCTCACCGACAGTCAGGGTCGTACGGTGAACTTCAAGAACACCGTACTGATCATGACGAGCAACCTCGGCTCCGAGTTGATCACCGGAACGCAGCGTGCCGTCGGCTTCGGCACCGGCGCGCCCGGCAGCGAGCAGGAGAACGACGAGCTGCGCGAGCGGCTGATGCGCCGCCTCCAGGAGAACTTCCGCCCCGAGTTCCTCAACCGCATCGACGAGGTCATCATCTTCCGCCGGCTGGAGGCCGAGCAGTTGCGCGACATCACCGCGCTGCTGCTGGAGGACACCCGTCGCCGGCTGCACGCCCAGGACATCCAGGTGGAGGTCACCACCGCCGGCGTCGACTGGCTCGCCGAGCACGGCTACCAGCCGGAGTTCGGCGCCCGTCCGCTGCGCCGGGTGATCCAGCGCGAGGTGGACAACCACCTGTCCCGGATGCTGCTGGAATCCGCGATCTCGCCCGGGCAGAAGGTCGTCGTGGACGCCCGCGACGGGCAACTCACCTTCGAGGTGACCGCGGGCGAGCGGGGCTACACCGCCGCCACGACAACACACCCGCGATGAGCGGGCCGGCGCGACGCGACGAGCACGAGGAGCCGCACGAGGACGCGGACGCCGCGAAGCCCCGGGACGAGGACGACCATCCCGACCCGATCCTGGCGCCCCCGACCGCGAACCCGCGCCGGACGCGGGTGCCCGCCGAGGGCCTGCATCCCAAGACCGACCAGGACGACCCGGAGACGTCCGGGACGCGCCGGCGAGAGGAGACCTGATGGTACGCGACACGCGGCTCGACCCCGAGGTGGAAGTGCTCTGGGAGGACTTCCACGCCGAGGTCAACGTCCCGTCCGAGCAGCTGCGCACCTGGCTGTTGACCCGGGGCTCGGGGGAGGAGTCGTTCAGCCCGAACCCGGACCTCGACCTGCCCCAGCCGGGGCGGGAGATCCTCAAGGTGCTCAACAAGCGCAAGGTCGACCTCACGCCGGAGGACATCGACGTGATGCGGGAGGCGGTCGAGCGCATCCGCGAGCTGATGGACGCCAAGCCCCGGCGCGGCAACGCCGACGACGAGTGGCGGCACTCGCTGCTCGACCTCGGCCACGATCCACTCGTGGAACGCTGAGTTCGTCGAACGGTGCGACGGTGCCACCCCGGTCCGGGGCGGCACCGTCGTCGCGCGCTACTGGCCCTGGTCGGGCTCCAGGCTGCCGATGGTCAGCCCTGCCGCGTCGGCGGCCGCGTCGCGCTCGCCCCGGGTCTGGTCCTCGCGCGTGAGCAGGTTGGCGTACTCGGTGACGTCGGCCGGGTCGGGCACCTCTGGCAGCCGGCGCAGGAACGCCTCGACCTGGCGGGTGGCGGCGGTGTGCGCGGCGGCGGCCTGGCGGAGCAGTTCGCGGTCGTCGGCGGGCGGGTAGAGATCGGTCATGTCCGCCAGATACCCGGACAGCGGCGGTTCGCACCGCCGGTGACCGCCGCGTCGCGGGTGGCCTTCGTCTCGCGTCGGTCGTGTCACCGCCCGGCGATGCCGTCCAGGAGGGTTGTCAGGTTGTGCGCGAAGGTCTCCTCGGCGTCGAGGTGCGCGCCCTCGATGACGAGTCGGGCGACGGTGGGATAGCGGCCCGTGTCGAGCATGCGCGTCAGGTAGGGGCCGAGGCTGGCCTGCCAGGCGCTCAGCTCGGTGCCGGTGGAACGGGCGGTGCGTCGCTCGGTGACCTCCCGCCGCAGCGCCCCGACGATGAAGGCGTTGAGGGCGCCCAGGGCCCGCTGGAGGTCGTCGATGCCGCGGATGCCGGGGGCCTGGCTGAGAGCCGCGGCGGTCGACTCACCCACGGCGAGCGCGTGCGGCCCCAGGTGGGGTCGCCCGCCGAGCAGGTCGGAGAACCACTCGTGGTCGAGGGCGGCGGCGCGGGTCCGCCGCACGATGGACAGCAGCGTGCTGCGCCAGTCGGCGTGCTGGCCGGCTTCGGCGATCTGGGCGTAGACGGCGTCGACCATCAGGTCGAGCAGCTCTGACCGGTTGGCCACGTAGTCGTAGAGGCGCATCGGGCCGACGTCGAGTTCCTTGGCGATCCGGCGGACCGACAGGCCGTCGAGGCCGTGCGCGTCGGCGAGCCGGATCGCCGCGTCGGCGATCTTCGCGCGGCTCAGCGGCACCGGCGTCGCCCGGGGGCGAGGCTCGGGCCGTTCCCACACGGGCATCACTTCGCTACCGTACGGTGTATCCACGCGATACAGCGTACGGTAAGGGGAATGATGATGCGAATGGCGATCGTCGGTGGTGGCCTGGGCGGGTTGACGCTGGCACGGATCCTGCGCCGACACGGCATCGAGGCGGTGGTCCACGAACGCGAGGCGAACCGGTCCGCGCGCTCACAGGGCGGGATGCTCGACCTGCACCCGGAGTCCGGGCAGCACGCTCTCGCCGAGGCGGGTCTGGACGAGGAGTTCCGGTCGACGGCGCGGCCCGAGGGCGAGGAGCACCGCATCCTCGACCCGGCCGGACGTACCCTCGTGCACCACATGCCGCGACCCGGCTCGTTCGACGGACGCCCGGAGGTCGACCGCGCCGTACTGCGTGGTCTTCTGCTCGACGCGCTCCCGCCCGACGCCGTCGCGTGGGGGCGCCGCCTCGTCGCGGCGTCGCCGCGAGAAAGCGGGGGCTTCGTCCTCGCCTTCGACAGCGGCCATCGCGCCGGGTGCGACATCCTGGTCGGCGCGGACGGCGCGCGCTCGGTCGTCCGGGCGCTGCTGACCGACGCGCAGCTGTCCCACGTGTCCAGCCACGTCGAGCTGACCATCGGCGACGCCGAACGGCGCCACCCGGACCTCGCCGAGCTGGTCGGCCCCGGAAACCTGTGGTGCGTCGGCGTCAACCAGATCCTTGCCGCGCAGCGTCTCGGCGACGGCAGCATCCGGGTCGGGATCTCCCTGCCCGCCGACGACCGTGACCTCGACGCCTACCGGGACAAGCGCGTCCTGCTGGACCTGTTCGACGGCTGGGACGCCCGCCTGACCGCCCTCATCGACGCCGGCGACGACGTGCCGACCACACGCCGGGTCGAGGCCCTGCCGGTCGGCGCGCGCTGGGCCCACCAGCCGGGGATCACCCTCCTCGGTGACGCCGCGCACCTCATGCCGCCGGTCGGCGAGGGTGCCAACCAGGCCATGCTGGACGCCGCCGAACTCGCGCGGGAGATCGTCGCCCACCCCGCCGACCCGGACGCGGCGATCCGGTCGTACGAGGAGGCGATGTTCGCGAGGATCCAACCGATCGCCGAGATGTGCGCACGGGTGCAGGCGATGATGCTGTCCCCGACGGCGGCCGACGACCTCGTCCGCTTCTTCACGCCACGGACCGCCGAGCCTGCCGCGCCCCGCTAGACCCTCACACCCCGCTGGGCTGCCGGACGCCGAAGCCCGGATTGCGCACCAGCCAGTCCAGGTAGCTGGGGTGCGGCGCCAGCGAATCGGTGTAGGCGGCCTTCGCCGTGGACAGCAGCAGGTCGGCGTCGCGGGCGGCGGGCGAGTCCGGATGCCACCCCAGCAGCAGCCGCCAGCGCAGCGGGACACCGGCCAGGCGCCGGGTGACCAGACCGGACACCGGCCGGAACGTCGCCTGGCACAGGGCCACCGCCACGCCCGCCTCCACCAGGTCGACGCAACCGCGGATGTCGGTCTCGTACACCTTGCGGGGGGTGAAACCGGCGCGGGCGCACGCGGCGGCGAAACAGTCGCCGAAGCAGCCGTCGCCGGGCGCCGCCACCCACTGCTCGTGGCGTAGGTCCGCCAGGCGCACCTCGTCCCGGTCGGCGAGCGGGTGGCTCGCCGGCAGCAGCACCAGCACCGGGTCCACGGCCACCTCCCGCCACCTCAGCCCGAACTCGGCCGACGGGGTGGCGTCGCCGCACACGCCGGTGAGGGCGAAGTCCAACCGCCCGCCGGCCACCAACTGCGCCAGCTCGTCCACCGACCACGAGGCGTACGTGGTGATCTGGGCCGGCGGCTCCTCGGCGGCGAGCCGATGCACCAGCCGGCCCAGGATCGGGCTGTTCACGCCGCCGAGGCGGTAGCAGCGCGACACCTCGGCGGCACCGGCCAGCCGTGCCGCCTCGTCCTGTAGGCCCTTCATCGCCGGCAGCAGGACCCGGGCCCGGGCGAGCACCAGCTCACCGAGCGCGGTGGGCCGCGCGCCGCGCCGATCCCGGTCGAACAGCGGCCCGCCCAGAGTCCGTTCGATCCGCTGGAGCTGGGCGGTCAGCGCCGGCTGGGCGAGCCCGAGCGACGACGCCGCCTTGGTCACACTCCCTGTCTCCGCGATCGCGCAGACCACCCGCAGGTGTCGCAGCTCCAGGTTCATACGGTGACGGTAGGACCACGCCGCAGCCTGCGGAAGGGGCCAAGTGTATCGGTGACATTGAATGCATTCTGTGGTGCGGCCCGCGCCTTCAGTCGCGCGGCGGCTCCGGCAGGTCCTTGAGGTACGTCGGCCGCCGCGTCACCGCGTCGCGGAGCTTGTCCACCACGCCCACCGCCGGCTCGACGACGCGGTTCCACGGGGGCGTGGCCGGGGTGCCCGGGTGCGGCCGGGTCGGCGCGGCCTCCTCGGCGATCTCCAACCGGTTGCCCAGCCGGATCAGCTCCTCCGACGTCGCCACCGCGCGCAGCTCGGCGACGAGCGTGCCCACCCCGTCGACGTGGCGGCGGACCCGCTCGGCGACCTCGGTCACGGTCTCGTCGTTCAGCCCCTTGAGCGCGGCCAGCAGCGCCGCGTCGCCGTCGATCTCGGCGTCCACCCGGGCGGCCTCGGCCGGCAGCGCCGCCCGCACCGCTGGCAGCAGGTACTGCTCCTCGGCGGAGATGTGCCGCGACAGCGCGGCGGTGAGCACGGCCAGCGCCTCGTGCGGCGTCGCGTCCGGGCCGCTCAGCTGGTCCACGAGGGTCAGCAACTGCCGGTGCTCGCGGTCCACGATGTCGGCGACACTGCGGCCGCCGGGCCGGTAACCCTCGTCGGGTGCGGGCGTGGGCGGCAACGGGGGCAGGGGAACGGTGGACATGATGCCCTCCTCGACTGGCGGGCGGAAGCTCCGGCAGGGGAATGTGCGGTCGTGGGCGGCGGTACCCGAACGCGAGCGTCGCGAAACCGCTCCCGGATCAGTCGACCTGGATGCCCGCCCGCGTCTCGTCGGTGCGCCGACCCGCCGGTCATCCCGGGCTGGTATGAAGGGGCGATGACGAGCGACGCCGCCTCCGCCCGACCGGACCCCACCGCGGAGGTCGTCGACCTCTGCCGCGACCTGCTGCGCATCGACACCACCAACACCGGTGACAACGACACCAGCGTCGGCGAGCGCCGCGCGGCCGAGTACGTGGCGGAGAAACTCGCCGAGGTGGGCGTCGAGTCGGTCCTGCACGAGTCCGCGCCCGGACGGGCGAACGTGGTGGCCCGCATCCCCGGCGCCGACCCGAGCCGCGGCGCCCTGCTGGTACACGGCCACCTGGACGTGGTGCCCGCCGACGCCGACGAGTGGTCGGTGCACCCGTTCTCCGGGGAGGAGCGCGACGGCTACCTGTGGGGTCGCGGCGCGATCGACATGAAGGACTTCGACGCGATGGTGCTCGCCGTGGTGCGGCACTGGCAGCGCACCGGCGTCCGGCCCCCGCGCGACATCGTCCTCGCGTACACCGCAGACGAGGAGGCGGGCAGCGACTACGGCGCGCGTTTCCTGGTCGAGAACCACCGCGACCTCTTCGACGGGTGCACCGAGGCGATCGGCGAGGTCGGCGGGTTCTCCTACTCGGTCAACGACAGCCAGCGCCTCTATCTCATCGAGACCGCCGAGAAGGGCATCGACTGGCTGCGGCTGCACGCCAAGGGCCGCCCCGGGCACGGATCGATGGTGCACGACGACAACGCGGTCACCGCGCTCGCCGAGGCCGTGGCCCGCATCGGCCGGCACCGCTTCCCGGTGGTGGTCACCGACACCGTACGGGCGTTCCTGACCGAGGTCTCCGACCTGCTCGGCATCGAGCTGGACCCGGACGACCCGGAGGTCGCCATCGCCAAGCTCGGCCCGATCGCCAACATCATCGGGGCGACCATCCGCAACACGGCCAACCCGACGCGCCTCGCCGCCGGCTACAAGGACAACGTCATCCCGGGCCGCGCCACCGCCACCATCGACTGCCGCAGCCTCCCCGGCCAGTCCGAGCTGCTGGAGCGGCAGTTGCGCGAACTGGTCGGCCCGGACATCGACATCGAGTACGTCCAGCGGCAGCCCGCGTTGGAGACCACCTTCGACGGCGACCTCGTCGAGGCCATGTCGGCGGCGCTGCGCGCCGAGGACCCGGGTGCCCGGCCGGTGCCGTACATGCTCTCCGGCGGCACCGACGCGAAGGCGTTCTCGACGCTCGGCATCCGCTGCTTCGGGTTCGCGCCGCTGCGGCTGCCCGCCGACCTGAACTTCTCCGCGCTGTTCCATGGCATCGACGAGCGCGTTCCGGTCGACGGACTACAGTTCGGCGTGCGGGTTCTCGACCGGTTCCTCCGCACCTGCTAGCAGTGTCCGCGTTACCTCCCCATCGTGAAGGGACTGCCCCACATGACCGACCAGCACGGTGAGCTGGACGCCGCACTCGAGCGGGTGATCGAAGCGGCCCGCCACCACCTGGCCGCCGTACGCGCCGCGCAGGGCCGCGTCGACGACGACGACGTCTGGCAGGCGTACGTGGCGTTGAACAACGCGTCCTACGCCTACGACGAGCAACTCCTCGACGCCTTCGGCGAGGTGACGCCGTGGGACGTCGACTCGATCGACCCGGACGAGGCCGACGAGCGCTTCGGTGGCGAGGGTGTCGAGGCCGGCGACCCGCACCCGCGGGTGATCTCGGTGCGGCAACGCCGCGACTACCGGGTGCCGAGCATTTCCGCGCTGCTGCGGGCGGCCGAGGCGGCCCGCCGCGAGGGCACCCCGGAGGACGACGAGCCGGCGCCCGTGGAGGGGGTCGGCGAGGCGGTGCTGGAGCTGCTGCAGAGCGGCGACGGCTCGCTCGGCGCGCTGGACGTCCCGGAGCTGGAACCGCTCGACGGGGTGGTCATGGTCAGCGAGGTGGGCACCCCTGTCGACCTGGAGTCGTTCGACGACGACGACGCGGTCGGCCCGTTCCAGCCGGCCGGCGACGACCGGCTCGTCGGTCGACTCGACGAGCACCCGTTCCTGGAGCTCGACGACGACCACGACCACGCCGGGCACCAGCACTAGGCCGTGTGTCAAGGTCCTCGGTCGAGCCGAGGGGCGGACGGCGGACACCACGATGAGGGTGATGCCTGTGAGTCATCTTGATGACCCACAGGCATCACGCTCAATGGAGGGGGCGGCTCCGATCCGGCCGGACCACGGGCCCGCGAGCGACGGTTCACCAGCGGCCGAAACGGCCGGTCCTCTCGGCCTCCGCAGGCCGGCCAGGGGCTTTGACACACGGCCTATGGCCAAGAGCCGTACGACCCCCGGGGCCCGACCGTACGCGGTTCGGGCCCCGGGCGTTCACCGCCCGTCCCGGCCTGGTGTCAGTACGACAGGCCCGGCTGCGGCTGGTTGACCCGTCGACGCCGCAACATGACCTGCCGCGTGCCGTCACGGAACAGCCGTACCCGGGCCAACTCCCATCCGGAGAACTCCGCCTGGATCGCCAACTGCGCCGCGGCGGTCAACCGGTCGACGTTCGGCGGCAGCCGCAGCGGCGCGTACTCGTAGTCCATGCCGTCCATGCTGCCCAGCCCGGCGGCCGTCCGCCACCCCCTGGAGGGTGACCAACGCCGCTGCCGCGCGTGGTTCGTGCCGTCCTGGGCCGTCTCGGGTCACCCGTCGCGCTCGGGATAGCCGACCGGCACCGACGAGACGTCCTCCAACGCGGTGGTGATCTCCTCGGGCAGCGTGATCCGCTCGACCTGCAACGCGCCGAGCAGTTGCCCGACCGTCCGGGCGCCCAGGATCGGCGCGGTCACCCCGGGCCGGTCCCGGATCCAGGCCAGCGCCACCTCCAGCGGCGACACTCCCAGCCCGCCGGCCGCCGTCGCCACCGCCTCCACGATGCTCGAGCAGCGCGGCTCGAGGTAGGTCGAGACGAACCGCTCGAAGTGGGGGGAGGCGGCCCGGGAGTCCGCCGGCCGCCCGTGCCGGTACTTGCCGGTGAGCACACCCCGACCCAGCGGCGACCAGGGCAGCACGCCGAGGCCCAGCGCGTCAGCGGCCGGCAGCACCTCCCGTTCCACGCCCCGTTCCAGCAGCGAGTACTCCACCTGGGCGGCGACCACCGGCGCGCGGCCCGGCCAGGCCGTCTGCCAGGCGGCGGCCCGCGCGGTCTGCCAGCCGGAGAAGTTCGACACCCCCACGTACCGGACCTTGCCGCTGGCCACCGCGTGGTCCAGCGCCGCCAGGGTCTCCTCCAGGGGGGTGTCCGGGTCGTACCCGTGCAGCTGGAACAGGTCGACGTGGTCGGTGCCGAGCCGGCGCAGCGACGCCTCCAGGGTGCGCAGCAGGTGGCCTCGAGAGCCGTCGCGCCGCCGGCCGCTGCCCGGGCGCAACCCCGCCTTCGTGGCGATCAGCAGTTCGTCGCGCGGGACGAGGGTGCCCAGCAGTGACCCGATCACCGACTCGGCGTCGCCGTCGCCGTACACGTCGGCGGTGTCGATCAGGTTGCCGCCCGCGTCCAGGAAACTCTTCAACTGGGCGGCCGCATCGTCGGCGTCGGTGTCCCGGCCCCAGGTCATGGTGCCGAGCGCGAGCCGCGAAACCGCCAGCCCGCTTCGGCCGAGCGGTCGCTGTTGCATGGGTGAACCTTATTTCGAACCCGCCGCCACGGATATCCTCGCTCCCGTCATCTCTGGCGGTTCTGCCGGTTCCGCCTCCGGCAGGCACCTCGACGGACGGGGGATCACTGGCGGTGAGCCGGTGATCGAGTCCGTTTTCGGCATTGCGTAACCTGGTGCGACCTGTGCCACGGATGGGGGAGGACCAGTGCGACTCGGGCTCAGCCTCGGATACCAGACAGCGTGGAGTACGCCGGCCGACCACCTGGCGCTGGCCCAGGAGGCGGATCGCCTCGGCTACTCGGTGGTGTGGGCGGCGGAAGCGTACGGCTCCGACTCGCCCAGCATGCTCGCCTGGATGGCTGGCCAGACGCAACGGATCGACGTGGGCGCGGCGGTCATGCAGATCCCCGCCCGCACACCGGCCGCCACGGCGATGACGGCCGCCACCATCGACGCGCTCTCCGGCGGCCGGTTCCGGCTCGGCCTGGGCGTCTCCGGCCCGCAGGTCTCCGAGGGCTGGCACGGTGTGCGGTTCGGCAAGCCCCTCGGGCGGACCCGCGAGTTCGTCGACATCGTCAAGCTGGCCATCGCCCGCAAGGAGGTGGCGTACGACGGCGAGCACTACACACTGCCGCTGCCCGACGGCCCCGGCAAGGCGCTGCGGCTGAGCTTCCACCCGCCGCGCGAGCACATACCAATCTACCTGGCCGCCGTCGGCCCGAAGAACCTGGAGCTGGCCGGCGAGATCGCCGACGGCTGGCTCGCCGTCTTCTACGCCCCCGAGTTCGCCGACGAGCACCTCGCCGCCGTCTCCGCCGGCCGGGCCAAGGCGGGCAAGGAACTGGCCGGCTTCGACGTGGTGCCGTCCGTGCCGGTCGTCATCGGCGACGACGTCGCCTCCTGTGCCGAGCTGGTCCGCTGGTACGCCGCGCTCTACGTCGGCGGGATGGGCAGCCGGCAGCAGAACTTCTACAACCAGCTCGCCACCCGGATGGGTTACGGCGACGCCGCCCGCGAGGTCCAGGACCTCTACCTGGCCAAGCGCCAGCGCGACGCCGCGGCGGCCGTACCCATGGAGTTCATCGACCGTACGTCGCTGCTCGGCCCGAAGGAGCGCATCGCCGAGAGGATGCGTGAGTACGCCGCCTCCGGCGTCACCACGCTCTCGGTGAGCCTGTTCGTGGCGGACCGGGACAGCGGCGTGCAGACCCTGCGTACCGTGGCCGAGGCGCTCGACCTGTCCGGAGTTGGCGAG
This sequence comes from Micromonospora sp. NPDC049102, assembly GCF_043197485.1. Taxonomy (NCBI): domain Bacteria; kingdom Bacillati; phylum Actinomycetota; class Actinomycetes; order Micromonosporales; family Micromonosporaceae; genus Micromonospora; species Micromonospora sp. NPDC049102. The sequence goes on from NZ_JBICTE010000027.1 coordinate 81,920, forward strand.
TGACCTGGATCGAGGCCATCGTCCTGGGCATCGTCCAGGGGCTCACCGAGTTCCTGCCGGTCAGCTCGTCGGGGCATCTGCGGATCACCTCGGCGATCTTCTTCGACCGCGACGCCGGCGCGTCGTTCACCGCGGTCACCCAGCTCGGCACCGAGGCCGCCGTGCTGATCTACTTCGCGAAGGACATCTGGCGGATCACCCGTACCTGGCTGGTCGGGCTCAGGGACAGGTCGGTGCGCTCCAGCCTCGACTACCGGATGGGCTGGTACGTGATCGTCGGCTCGATCCCCATCGGGCTGTTCGGGTTCCTCTTCAAGGACCAGATCAAGACGGCCGGGCGCAACCTGTGGGTGGTGTCGACCACGCTGATCGTGTTCGCGTTCGTGCTGGCCTTCGCCGAGTACTGGGGTCGGCAGACGCGCACGCTGGAGAACTTCCGGATGAAGGACGGCATCGTGATGGGCTTCGCCCAGGCGATGGCGCTGGTTCCCGGCGTGTCCCGCTCCGGGGGGACGCTCACCGCCGGACTGCTGCTCAACCTGACCCGGGAGGCGGCGGCACGCTACTCGTTCCTGCTGGCCATCCCGGCGGTGGTGATGTCGGGGGTGTTCAGTCTCGGGGACGTCTTCGAACCGTCCGCCCCGGGCACGTCCGTACCCTCGGTCGCGCAGACGATCGTGGCCACCGCCATCGCCTTCGCCATCGGCTACGCGGCCATCGCCTGGCTGCTGCGCTACGTCGCCCACCACACGCTGTACGTCTTCGTGCTGTACCGGGTCGCGCTGGGCACCCTGGTCCTCGCCCTCCTGCTGACCGGCACGATCAGCGCCACCTGATCCGCTCCCTGCGGGTACGACGATGGCCGGCACCCCACACCGGGTGCCGGCCATCGGTTACGGTCTGAGCGGCGTCGGTCAGGGGCATGTCCTGCCAGCCGTCGACCTGGCGCAGGCCCTTGAGGAACGCGGTGGTGGAGTACTCGGGGTTGGTGATCTGCTCCGGGGTGCCCCAACCGCTGGTCTGGGCGCTGCTGGAACAGGCCGAGGGAGTCGTGGTCGTTGGCGTCGCCGAGGTGGCCCAGGTTCTCCAGCTTGGACTCCTGCAGGCTCGTGGCGATGAAGATGACCGCGGCGCGCTCGGGCAGGCCGGCCTTCTTCGTGGCCGCGATGATCGCCTTGACGTTGGTCGTCTGCTCGTCGTTCAGGGTGATGTGCGACTGGTCGCCCTGGGGCTTGGGCGCGGCGGTGTGCACGGCCACGGCGGCGGGTGTGGCGCCGGGGACGCCACGAGGCCCGCTTGCGGTTAGCACCCGGTCACACCCCACATCCCCCACACGCCACGAGACCGGCCATCGCACCCAGCGGAGGCGATCCGACGCGGTGATCGACTCGAGTTCACTGACTCGGGGTGTCCGGGACCGGTCGATACCCCCAAATCGGCGACGTCGTGTCGATCACGCCGATCCGGGACGGCGTGGCCGTGGCCCGTGGCGCTCGGGAGGTACCGGGGAGGCCTAGGGTGATCGTGTGGCGACCCTTCTGCTTCTGCGACACGGCCGTACCACCGCGAACGCCGACGGCGGCCTGGCCGGCCGGCAGCCGGTCGAGCTGGACGACACCGGGCGCGCCCAGGCCACCGCGGTCGGCGAGCGGCTGCGGTCGGTGCCGCTGGCAGCGGTCGTCACCAGTCCGCTGATCCGCTGCCGGCAGACCCTGGAGCTGGCCTTGCCGCAGGCCACGCCGGTTGTCGAGGAGGGCCTGATCGAGTGTGACTACGGCAGCTGGGAGGGGCAGCCGCTGAAGAAGCTCGCCAAGGAGCCTCTCTGGCCGGTGGTCCAGCAGCACCCCAGCGCGGCGGTCTTCCCGCAGGGCGAGGCGATGGCGGCGATGGCGGCCCGCGCGGTGGCGGCCGTCCGCGATTGGGACGCCCGGGTGAGCGCGGAGCACGGGCCCGAGGCGGTCTGGTTGGCATGCAGCCACGGCGATGTGATCAAGGCCATCGTGGCGGACGCGCTCGGCGTACACCTGGATGCCTTTCAGCGGATCGTGGCCGACCCGGCGTCGGTGACCGCGATCCGCTTCACGCCGCTGCGTCCGTTCCTGGTCCGGCTCAACGACACCGGCGGTGACCTCGCCGCGCTCGTTCCGCCGCCGCGCAAGCGGCGTCGGCGGGCCACGCGGGCGGCCGACTCGGACGCCGCCGTCGGCGGCGGAGCGGGTGCGGCCAGGTGAGAAGCACCGCCACGCCCGGGGGTGGCCCCCGCTACACCGGGCGCGTTGCCCCTGCGGCGATTCGGGTCGGTGGGGTGCGCGACGCCATGGTGGGCCGGATAGGGTCGTGGGTATGACCCACCAGGTGCACGCCTTCGAACCGCCGGAGCGGTTCGTCGCCGGGACTGTCGGGCCGCCGGGGGAGCGCACGTTCTTCCTGCAGGCCCGCGGCGGCGGCAGGCTGGTCAGCGTCGCGCTGGAGAAGGTCCAGGTGTCCCTGCTCGCCGAGAAGCTGGAGGAGTTGCTCACCGAGGCGCAGCGTCGCTTCGGGGTCGAGCTGCCCGAGCTGGCGCCGGTGATCGGCGACAACGAGCCGCTGGACACCCCGGTCGACGAGGAGTTCCGGGTCGGGACCCTCGGGCTGGCCTTCGACGTCGACACCGCGACAGTGGTGATCGAGGCGATCGCCGCCGGCGAGGTGGAGCCCGAGGTCGAGCTGGGCGACGAGGACGACGACGAAGACGACGAGGACGAGGAGCCGGACGAGGACCTGGACCGGCTGCGCGTCCGGCTCACGCCGCAGGCGACCCGCCAGTTCATCGAGCGGGCCCGGAGGGTCGTCAACGCCGGCCGGCCGCCGTGCCCGCTGTGCGGCCAGCCGTTGGATCCCGCCGGGCACCTGTGCCCGCGGCACAACGGTTACCACCGGTGACCTTGTCCGGCCTTCAGCCCCTGCACGACGGTGATGCCGCGCTGCGGCTGCTGCGCGACGGCACGATCGACCTGGAGGGTCGGCTGGTCGACGCGTCGAACACCACGCTGCGGGGCATCCTGACCCTCGACGGCGTGACGGCCCGCTGTGTCTACAAGCCGGTACGCGGGGAGCGCCCGCTGTGGGACTTCCCGGACGGCACCCTCGCCGGCCGGGAGGTGTCGGCGTACCTGGTGTCCCACGCCACCGGCTGGGACCTGGTGCCGCCCACCATCCTTCGCGACGGTCCGTTCGGCCCCGGCTCCTGCCAATTCTGGATCGACGAGCCGGAGGACGCCGAGCCGCTGGTCGGGTTCGTGCCGGCCGAGGAGGTGCCGCCGCGCTGGTTCCCGATCGCGGCGGCCCGGGACGACGACGGTGCCGCGTACGCCCTCGCGCACGCCGACGATCCACGGCTGGCCCGCCTCGCCGTGCTCGACGCGGTGATCAACAATGCGGACCGCAAGGGCGGGCACGTGCTCGTCGGTGCCGACGACCGCATCTACGGCGTGGACCACGGGGTGAGTTTCCACGTCGAGGACAAGCTTCGTACCGTGCTCTGGGGTTGGGCTGGCAAGCAGTTGCCGCCGGACGCCGTGGAGATGCTCGACGGGCTCGCCGGACAGGTCGCCGGGGCGCTCGGCGAGGAGCTTGCCGACCACCTGACGATCAGCGAGATCGGCGAACTCGCCGCCCGCGTCGACCTGCTGCGGGAGACCGGCCGCTTCCCGCAGCCGCCGGAGGACTGGCCGGCGATACCGTGGCCACCCATGTGAGTCCCCTGTCATCTTGATCACCCGTTGGGCATCCCGGTGCCGCCTGAGGGCTGGTTAGGCTGAGGCCATGGAGTCTTGGGCGGGACACGAGGTGCCACGGCTGCCGGGTCGGGGCGAGCCGTTGGCGTTGTACGACTCGGCGCGACAGGGTGTCCACCCGAGCGACCCGGCCGACGCGGCGAGCATGTACGTCTGCGGCATCACCCCGTACGACGCGACCCACCTCGGTCACGCCGCCACCATGATCACTTTCGATCTCGTGCAGCGGATGTGGCGCGACGCCGGTCGCCCGGTGCGCTACGTGCAGAACGTCACCGACATCGACGACCCCCTGCTGGAGCGGGCCGCCCGCGACGGTGAGGACTGGGTGGTCCTGGCGATGCGGGAGACCGCCCTGTTCCGCGAGGACATGGAGGCGCTGCGGATCATCCCGCCGGAGCGTTACGTGGGCGCGGTGGAGTCGATCCCGGACATCGCCGACAAGGTCGAGGTGCTGGTCAAGGACGGTGCCGCGTACCGGATCGACGACGGCACCGGCGACGTCTACTTCGACATCTCCGCCACCGGACGGTTCGGCTACGAGTCGAACCTGACCCGTGAGCAGATGCTGGAGATCTTCCCCGAGCGCGGCGGTGACCCCGACCGGGCCGGCAAGCGCGACGCCCTCGACCCGCTGCTGTGGCGCGGGGCCCGCGAGGGCGAGCCGTCCTGGCCGGGCGGGGAGTTGGGCCCGGGCCGCCCCGGTTGGCACATCGAGTGCGCGGTCATCGCACTGAACCTGCTCGGTGACCGCATCGACGTGCAGGGCGGCGGCAACGACCTGCTCTTCCCGCACCACGAGGCGTCCGCCGCGCACGCCGAGCGGCTCACCGGGCAGGCGCCGTTCGCCGAGCACTACGTGCACGCCGGGATGATCGGCCTGGACGGCGAGAAGATGTCCAAGTCCCGCGGCAACCTGGTCTTCGTCTCCCGGCTGCGCGCCGACAAGGTCGACCCGATGGCGATCCGGCTCGCGTTGATCTCCGGGCACTACCGCCGCGACCGCACCTGGACCGACGACCTGCTCACGGCCGCGCAGGAGCGGCTGGACCGTTGGCGGCGGGCCGCCGCCGCGCCCGCCGGGCCGTCCGGGGCCGAGCTGCTGGCCGGGGTACGCGCCAGACTGGCCGACGACCTCGACACTCCCGGCGCCCTGGCGGCAGCGGACCGCTGGGCCGAAGCAACCCTGGCCGGCGCAACGGACGACCCCGAAGCCCCGGCCCTGTTCGCGAAGACGGTAGACGCGCTCCTAGGCATCCGCCTCTAAAACCACCCGCCCCGGCCCCCCATGCCCGTTATGCGAGCACCACAACTCCATGATCGACACGACCCCCCTCACCCTCTGCGCCGATCTTGCACTTTCGGACGTAACGAAAGTTGCCAATCGGGGCAAAGGGGCGACACAAAGTGCAAGATCGGCGGGGCGGGGCGGGCTGGGCAGGGCAGGGTTAGCCCAGGACCAGGCCGGGGTCGGGGTCCGGGTCGGGGGCTGGGGCGGGGATCTGGTACTCCTCGGTGAGGGTGGTCATGGGTCCGGGCCAGGTCGCCTGGGCCACCTCGATCGGCTTGCGGTGCGCGTCGTACGCGACGTGCAGCAGATGCAGGACCGGTGTGTCGGGCCGGATCTGGAGGGTCTCGGCCTCTTCTCGGCTGGGCTGGCGGGCGGTGATGGTGTCGGTGGCCGAGACGTACCGACGGCCGGTCGCCTCCTCGGCCTCCTGGTAGAGCGGGCGACCGAACGCCTCGGCCCGTTCCAGTGAGGTGCCGGCGGTGTTGGCGGGCAGGAACCAGGAGGCGCCCACCTCGACGGGGGAGTCGTCGGTACGGACGAGGTGGCGGCGGCAGAGCAGGTTGGTGCCGTCGGTGACGCCGAACGCGTCGGCGACCTCGGCGGGCGCGGGGGCGAGACCGACGGAGACGAGTTGCTGACGGTACCGGGCGGCGAGGTCGGTGTGGTAGCCGCGGAACCCGCCGTACCGGCCCCGGGAGAGGCGGTTCAGTCGACGCCGGGTGCCCCGGACGTACGTACCCGAGCCGGGTTTGGTGATCAGGATGCCCTCGACCCGCAGCTGGTCGACGGCGCGTTGGACGGTCTGCTTGGCGACGCCGAACATCTCTGCGATGGCCGGAATGGACGGCAGTCGTTCACCCGGCCCCCAGTCGCCGCGGCGGACCTGGGCCTTGAGCTGCGCGGCGATCTGCCGGTGGGGGAACTCGGCGGCCCCGGGGTTGATCTGCACACCAGCCTCCCTTGATCACATCTAGGTTCCTAGGATGCCCTAGCGGGTGTGACGGCGCCACCCCTGACACGCGAAAAAACGGGCCCCCGGACCGCGAAGGTCCGAGGGCCCGCAGAAGGCCAGTGCTACCAGAAGCCAGTGCTGCTACCAGGACCCAGCGCTGCTACCAGGAACCGGCGGTGGGGCCGGCCGAACCGCCCCGACGCCGCAGGTACTTCTCGAACTCCTGGGCGATCTCGTCACCGGTCAACGGGGTGATGCCCTCGTCGCCGACGCGCTCCTCCAACTCGCGGACGTACTCGCCCAACTCGGCGTCCTGCTCGGCGGCGCTGCGTACGCGCTGCTCCCACTCGGCGGACTCCTCGGCCAGGTCGGCCATCGGCACCGGCAGGTCGACGACCTCCTCGACGCGGTGCAGCAGGGCGAGGGTGGCCTTGGGGCAGGGCGGGTTGTTGGCGTAGTGCGGCACGTGCACCCAGAACGACACGGCGTCGACCTCGGCGCGGGCGCACGCGTCGTGCAGCACGCCGACGATGCCGGTCGGCCCGTCGTAGCGGGTCGGGGTGAGCTGGTAGCGCTCGGCGGCCTGCGCGTCCGAGGCGCTGCCGCTGATCGGCAACGGCCGGGTGTACGGCACGTCGGCCAGCAACGCGCCGAGCAGCACGACCCGTTCCACCTCCAGGCTGTGGCAGATCTCCAGCACCTGTTCGCAGAATGTCCGCCAGCGCATGCTGGGCTCGATGCCCCGGATCAGCACCACGTCACGGTCGGTGCCCTCGGGGCTCGCCACCATGAACCGGGTCGTCGGCCACTCCACCCGGCGGGTCTCCCCGTCGGCCATGGTGATGGTGGGCCGGCTGACCTGGAAGTCGTAGAAGTCCTCCGGGTCCAGCTCGGTGATCTGCCGGGCGTTCCAGACCTGCTCGAGGTGCTCGACGGCCGCGGTGGACGCGTCGGCGGCGTCGTTCCAGCCCTCGAACGCGGCGATGGCCACGGGGGACCGCAGGACAGGCAGTCCGTCGAACTCGGTCACGCTGTCACCTCACCCTGCTCGTCGCGGCCGAGACCGGGACCGCGCCCGGTTGTCGGACCGTGGTGCACGATGGCGTCCCTGTTCTCCTTCACGTCCGCCAGCCTACGTGCCGGGCAGGGATGCGGCCCGCCGGCCGCGCCGGTCCGCCCGGTCGGTGACCGGGCATACGGCGGCGAACCGGACAGCGTGATCCGCCCGACACAATATGGGATCGGGCGCGGAGGGCGCTCGAGTTCGCCTGCGGCCGCACTAACCTGAACGGGTGCGGAACTCGTTGCTGGATGTGCTGGCCGACCGGATCCTCATCGCCGACGGCGCGATGGGCACGATGCTGCATGCCGCCGACCTCACGCTCGACGACTTCGACGGCCTTGAGGGATGCAACGAGATCCTCAACGTCACCCGTCCCGACGTGGTGCGGGGGGTGCACGACGCGTACCTGGCCGCCGGAGCGGACTGCGTGGAGACCAACACGTTCGGGGCCAACCTGGCCAACCTCGGCGAGTACGACATCCCGCACCGCATCCGCGAGCTGGCCGAGGCGGGCGCGCGGATCGCCCGGGAGGCCGCCGACGCGGCCAGCACTCCCGAACGCCCCCGGTTCGTGCTCGGTTCCATCGGTCCGGGCACCAAGCTGCCCACCCTCGGGCACGCCGACTACGCCACCCTGCGCGACGCGTACCAGGAGAACGCCGCAGGCCTGATCGCCGGCGGCGCGGACGCGCTGATCATCGAGACCTGCCAGGACCTGTTGCAGGTCAAGGCGGCGGTGATCGGGTCGAAGCGGGCGATGGCCGAGCTGGACCAGCAGGTGCCGATCATCTGTCACGTGGCCGTGGAGACCACCGGCACCATGCTGGTGGGCAGCGAGATCGGTGCGGCCCTCGCCGCCATCGAGCCGCTCGGGGTCGACCTGATCGGGTTGAACTGCTCCACCGGCCCGGCCGAGATGAGCGAGCACCTGCGCTACCTGTCGCAGCACTCCCGCATCCCGCTGTCGGTGATGCCCAACGCCGGCCTGCCGGTGTTGACGGCCGACGGCGCGTACTTCCCGCTGACTCCCGTGGAACTGGCCGAGGCCCTGGAACGGTTCATCACCGAGTACGGCGTGGGTCTGGTCGGCGGCTGCTGCGGCACCACCCCGGAGCACATCCGCGTGTTGTCCGACCGGCTGCACGGCATCACCGTGCCGCCGCGCGAACCCCGACACGAGGCGGGCGTCTCCTCGGTCTACCACCCGGTGCCGTTCGCCCAGGACGCCTCGGTGCTGATGGTGGGGGAGCGGACCAACGCCAACGGCTCGAAGGCGTTCCGCGAGGCGATGCTCGCCGGTGATTTCCGGGCCTGTGTCGAGATCGCCCGTAGCCAGGCCCGCGACGGCTCGCACCTGCTGGACCTGTGCGTCGACTACGTCGGCCGCGACGGCACGCAGGACATGCGCGAGCTGGCCGGCCGGTTCGCCACCGCGTCGACGCTGCCCATCATGCTGGACTCCACCGAGCCGAACGTGGTGGAGGCCGGCCTGGAGATGCTCGGCGGCCGGTGCGTGGTCAACTCGGTGAACTTCGAGGACGGCGACGGCCCGAACTCCCGGTACGCGCGGGTCATGCCCGTCGTACGTGAGCACGGCGCGGCCGTGGTGGCGCTGCTCATCGACGAGGAGGGGCAGGCGCGTACGAGGGAGTGGAAGGTCCGGGTCGCGGCGCGGCTGATCGACGACCTGACCGGCCGGTGGGGCATGGACCGCGCCGACATCCTGATCGACGCGTTGACGTTCCCGATCGCCACCGGGCAGGAGGAGACCCGCCGCGACGGCCTCGAGACGATCGAGGCGATCCGGGAGATCGCCGACCGCTACCCGGGGGTCAACTTCACGCTGGGCATCTCGAACATCTCCTTCGGCCTCAACCCGGCAGCCCGGCAGGTACTCAACTCGGTGTTCCTGCACGAGTGCGTGCAGGCCGGTCTGACCTCGGCGATCGTGCACGCCAGCAAGATCCTGCCGATGTCGAAGATCCCCGACGAGCAGCGCGAGGTCGCGCTCGACCTGGTCTACGACAGGCGTCGCGAGGGCTACGACCCGGTGCAGCGCTTCCTGGAACTCTTCGAGGGCGTCGACGTGACGAGCGCGCGGGCCACCCGCGCGCAGGAGCTGGCCGCGCTGCCGCTGGACGAGCGACTCAAGCGGCGCATCATCGACGGTGAGCGCAACGGCCTGGAGGCCGACCTCGACGAGGCGATGGCCGGCGGCCGGTCCCCGCTGTCGATCATCAATGACATCCTGCTGGACGGCATGAAGGTCGTCGGTGAGCTGTTCGGCTCCGGGCAGATGCAACTGCCGTTCGTGCTTCAGTCCGCCGAGGTGATGAAGACCGCGGTGGCGTACCTGGAGCCGCACATGGAGGCCACCGAGGACGGCGGCAAGGGCCGCATCGTCCTGGCAACCGTGCGCGGCGACGTGCACGACATCGGCAAGAACCTGGTCGACATCATCCTGTCCAACAACGGCTACGAGGTCGTCAACATCGGCATCAAGCAGCCGATCAGCGCGATCCTCGACGCGGCCGAGCAGCACCGCGCCGACGCGATCGGCATGTCCGGGCTGCTGGTCAAGAGCACGGTCATCATGAAGGAGAACCTGGCCGAGATGGCCACGCGCGGCGTTGCCGAGCGCTGGCCCGTCCTGCTCGGTGGGGCGGCGCTGACCCGGTCGTACGTCGAGGACGACCTGCGCTCGACGTACCCCGGGCAGGTGCACTACGCCCGTGACGCGTTCGAGGGTCTGTCCCTCATGGACCGCGTGATGACCGCCAAGCGCGGCGGCGCCCCGGTCGTCGACCCGGAGCGTGAAGCGGCCCTGGCGACCCGACGGGCACGCCGGGAGCGGCAGCGCGCGGTGGTCACCGAGTCGCTGCCCGAGTTGCACGATTCGTCGGTCCGCTCCGACGTGGCCCTCGACGTGGAGGTGCCCACCCCACCGTTCTTCGGCACGCGGGTGGTCAAGGGCGTGCCGATGGCCGACTACGCGGCGCTGCTCGACGAACGGGCCACGTTCCGGGGACAGTGGGGGCTCAACGGCGCCCGCGGCGGCAACGGACCCTCTTACGACGAGCTGGTTGAGACCGAGGGCCGTCCCCGACTGCGGTACTGGCTGGACCGGCTGATCGCCGACCAGGTCCTGGAGGCAGCCGTGGTGTACGGCTACTTCCCCGCGTACTCCGAAGGAAATGACCTGGTGGTGCTCGACGAGAACGGGCACGCGGAGCGCGCCCGGTTCTCGTTCCCCCGCCAACGCCAGGAGCGACGGCTCTGCCTCGCGGACTTCTTCCGGCCCAAGGGCGACCAGCTCGACGTGGTCGCGCTGCAACTGGTCACCGTCGGGCAACCCGTCAGCGAGTACGCGGCGAAGCTGTTCGCCCGCAACGAGTACCGCGACTACCTGGAGGTGCACGGGCTGTCCGTGCAGCTCACCGAGGCCCTCGCCGAGTACTGGCACCGGCGCGTGCGGTCCGAGCTGACCCTGCCCGACGGGCGTCCGCTGGGCCACGACGACCCGCAGGACCTGGCGGGCATCCTGCGCAACGACTACCGGGGCTGCCGGTACGCGTTCGGCTACCCGGCCTGCCCCGATCTGGAGGACCGGGCGAAGATCGTGGACCTGCTGGGCGCGGAGCGGATCGGCGTCGAGCTGTCGGAGGAGTTCCAGCTCATGCCGGAGCAGGCCACCGACGCCATCGTGGTCCACCACCCCGAGGCCAGCTACTTCAACGCCAAGTGATCCGGCGGTGGGCGGGCCGGGTGACAAATCCGTCCGTCGGCAGCTAGGAGAAGGCGCTCAGGCGTGCCGCCGACGAGGGGCAGCGCTACACGCTACTCGAGCATGCCCAGGTGCTGCGGCGGCTACTTCGAACCGAGGTGGCGCAGCCTGTGGCGATCGTCGTCGGAGACCCGCACACAGCTCGGGTGGTCCAGTCACGGGCTGGAAATTCTCCAAGTGCCAGTTGGCGCGCAAGGAGGAGCGCTAGTGGGAGACAGTGAGCGCCGTGAAAGGGGACCAGCCGGAGGCGTTGGTCTTGACGATTTGCACTGTCTCGGTCAGACGCGGTGGAAGATCGCGTTGGGCCTGCTGGAACTGCTCCGTGCCAAGATGCGCCGCGTTGGCCGCCTCGTCTTTCCAGAACTCGACGAGAATGTATTCGGTGGGATCATCGAGGCCGCGCGACCAGTCGAAGGATACGCAGCCCGGCTCTTTTCGGGTGTCGAGGGTGTAGTCACGAATGATTTCCGGCCATCGGTCTGCGTCTTCCGGGCGCACTCGAAACCGTGCAGTTACGATGATCATGGTCAGCCCCTCGTCTCAAAGTCTCCGGGTCGGTGTCGGTGGTCTCGGCGATACGTCGATCCTAGGATCGTCGGTGTCCCAAAACTCGAACAACCAGTTTTCTGACCCGATTGCTCGACGTCTGCCGTCAGGCGGTGGAGTCGGCGCGGCGGCATCGCCGGCCGGGCGCCCGAGCCTCGCGCTCCGGCTGGCGACCTCGCGTCCACGACGAGAGATCGGCGGTGTAGGGGGTTCAGATCCCCCCGCGTCTCGGGTTGCCGCCCTTCGCGAGATCGTGCCGCATAGGCCGTCCAACGAGAGCCAACGGCGGCCATCGTCGACCATCCATGCCAGGTGTGGCAGCAGCGCGCGACCGTCGATGAGCGGTCTGACTCGCCGCAGGTCGGCCGGCTTGAGGGCGAAATGACCCTTTTAGCACGTCTTCTGGTGAACTCGGTGGTGCTCCTCCGCGTCGGTGGCGACGTCGACTACGTTTTGGAGGACCACTTGCGCAATCAGCCCCATCCCGAACCGCCGCTGTGGCTCCAGGCAGCCGAGACGGCCGGGGCTTCGGTACTCCGCGAGATGAATGCGCCCTGGTTGCCGGCGCTGGCGGGCATCTGGGCGGCGAGCGTGACGCTGTTCGCCTACGCGCCGGTCGCCACGGCCATCAGTCGCCGACTCCGCGGCGAGCGGCGGGCGAATGTCGTCGAGGAACTGTTCACGCAGACGATGGCCGGTGTCTACCCAGGTGCGAAGCGGGACGAGCAGCGGCACCATCCGTCGAGGTCGAAGAGCCAGGACCGCTCCTACGAGGCGACCTTTCAACGACGGGACCCGCTCGACTCGACGGCTGTCTACACCGTCGTCGTACGCGATCTGCTGCGCATCCCGGAACTCTTCTACCGAAGACTGAACCACCCTGAACGGATAACGTACTGCCGTGACGCGAACGAGTGTATCGCTGCGCAGTTGGCGCCCGACGGTCGAAGCCCGCAGACCTATGAGGAACTGGATTTCCACCATCAGGCCATCGTCGAACGTCAGATAACTGTCGACAGGCAGTTCTTCAGGTTGTACGAAACGTTCAGCGATCAGCAGGTGGCCGGCATGCCCATCAGTGAGCTGACGCCGATCAGCGCCCCGGCGCTGCCTCCCGTCGTCGTGGACGCGCTGGGTCTGGTCGAGGCCACCAGAGCACCGTTTCCCACCTTGGCGCCGTACCACCTGACCGCCCACGCGATGGCCGTTGGCTGACGGGTCCCCGTGTACGAAACGGCTGGACTGCTCCGCGCGGTCGGCGCGGAGCAGTCCAGCCGGATACCGCGTCCGGCGTGCCAGCTCGGCGAGGGGTGTGGTCACAAGGTGGTCGGGGAAGGATGACGGTCATGGTTGAGGCCTTCGTCGCGGAGCCACCGTGCGCGGTGTGTGGGCGACCGGCGACCCACGTCGAACTCGTCGCACCGGATGCCCGGCCGGTCGGTTGGCAGCACTGGTCACCGGCGCAGCGCGACGCCCAAACCGCCGCGCGAGAGCGCCACACCGGCCAGCGATGGTGGCTGCTGTATTCCGGGATTGCGGCGGGTAACGGGCTCGGCCGACCGGCGGACCCGGCAGAGGCACAGCGCATCGTCGACGCGTTCACCCAGCCGTACCGGTACGCCGCCGTCACGACTGCCGGCTTCTACGACGACGCCGGCTTCTGTCCGCGGTGCGATGCCCCGTACTGCTTCCATCACTGGAACGTGTCCAGCACCGGTTACGGACGGTGCCCCCGGGGGCACGGCAAGAGCCTCGACCCGCACTGGTCGCCCTAGCGAACCCTGATACGCCGGGACGTGGCGGCGATGGGATTCGTGACCTCGCGCAGCCGGGAGAAGAAGGCGGAGAGCAGGAGGACCGCGAAGATCACCAGGTTGAGGATCCACCGCGGGTCGTCGACGTGTAGCGCGGCGGCGAACTGCTCCTTCTCCGCCGGAGCCAACGCCACAGTGGATCGCTCCGCCGCGGCGAAGTCCAACCGGTCCGCCTCCAAAAGACCAGCCGCATCCTGGCCGATCTCGCCGGCGGCCACGCCGACCGCACCTTCGACAAACGCCTGGTCGCGCACGTCATCCTCCGTGCGGGGACCTGGCTACCGCTATTGCACTTGGGTCTCAGTGGTCAACGCTCTGGTCGAGCAGCTCTTTCGGGCTTCCCGACCACGGAAACCCGGTGCTGGCCCCCCACATTTCAGCGAAACGGCCGTCCTCGAAGCGGAAGATCTCATACAGCTCGGGCCGCACGCCGTCGATGCCCTCCACGACGGATCGGACTGCAGCCTTGTCGCCGTCGAGGATCACGTCTTGAGCGACCACGCGCATCGCCGGATAGCGAGTGGTCAGCGCCAGCCAGGCGTTCTTGCCCGCAGGAAAACCCGCGCCCAGCGGGTGGCTGAAAAAGTCAGGGGTATGCAGCGGCGCGGCGTCGTCGAAGCGGCGGGTGTTGAAGCACTCCTGCAGCCGGCGCACGAGCGCATCGGCGTTCTGATCGGAACTCATGGGCACTCCTCCAGCACTAAGCGGGGCGGCGCCCCTCTTAGGGGCAAGCATATACGGTGCTGCGCCCCGGTTATAATGAAATAGTCATGGCCAACCGTGAACTGCGCGCCGACGCACGGCGCAACCGCGAACTCATCCTCCAGACCGCCCAACAGCTGTTCGCTGCAGACGGCCTGGAAGTTCCGCTCGACGAGATCGCCCGCCAGGCAGGGGTCGGTCCCGGCACCGTTCACCGGCACTTTCCCACCAAAGAGGCGCTCTACCTGGCCGTCGCCGTCGACATGCTTCGTGGGCTCCTAGCGGAGGCAGCAGTGCTCGCGGCGGGCGACGATCCCGAAGCCATCTACACGCTGCTCTCCCGGATGATCGCCTCGGGCGCCCAGAACACAGCAGTGAAGAGCGCACTGGCCGCAGCCGAGTTCGATCTGCGCGCGGCGGCACCAGACATCGCAACAGAACTGAACCGCCACGTCACCAATCTGCTCGACCGCGGTCACCGGGCCGGTATCGTCCGATCCGACGCCACGGCAGACGAGGCGGTTGCGCTCGTCGCCGGCGCGTTCGCCGCGATCCATCATTCCGGCGCAGCGAACGATCCCCGGCGGTCCGCTCACCTCGGTCAGATCATCCTCGACGGACTGCGTCCACCGGCAACAAACTAGTACTGCTACGGAGGTTCGTTACTTTTGGCGGCTTCGAGTCGTTTGCGGTAGTGGCTGGCTTTCGCTTGGGCTTGCCGGTGACGGCGCCAGT
>NZ_JBICTE010000028.1:0-22013 GCF_043197485.1 Micromonospora sp. NPDC049102
TGAGACCCTAGACAAGTCACATCGTTCCAGATCAGAAGGCACTTTCGCGTCCCCGGGACCGCCGCCGCGCAGCCCTTAACGAAGGGCCGAGGCTAGAGACGTGATCAAAGCAAGCTATTCCCGAGAAGCCGTCGCGGGGGCCACCGTGGCAGGGCTCATGCCCGGCAGTATGGGTGACGTCATGAATTACAACCCGTTCCAGCCACAGAACGGTATTAATGCCGTCGGTGGAAACATTGGCGGTTGGTTCTCTTGAGTCAGGCGAGATCCGGCTTCAGTCCCATGGACTCGGGCATTCGCGATCGCGAGATGGGACTGTGGGAGACCTTGGGGCCTGTCGGGTATCGCCTGCGCTCCGTCGGAGGTGCTGCCCTGCTCGCGTTGGCCGCAGTGGTGATCTTCCTCCTCGGCATGACCGCGACCAGCCTTTTTCCAGGCAGCGGCGCCGTCTACCAAGGGCCAGGGGAACATCCGGTACGTGTAGTAGTGGCCGATTGCCAGCGCGTTGGCCCGATCAGTCACCGAGGCCTCGGTTACTGGTGGGAGTGCGATGCGCTGGCGACCGCAGCGGACGGTACGTCCCGGGAGGCCCGGATCGGACGGTCCGTCGTCAGCCCGAAGATCGAGGCCGGACGGTCGAGTTACAAGAGGGTTGCCGTGACGAAAATTCCTTTACCGACTGCACGTATGGCAGGCCCACCAGTAGGTGGATCGAGGGAGTTGTGCTGCTGATCAGCAAAGTGGGTTGGTTGGTTGCGATCGGCAGTGGCTTAATGGCTTTGGTGTATCTTGTCCGGGCCATCCTCGGCGCGCCCCGATATTGTCGGCTTCTCGGCAGTGAGAGTTCGACCAAATGATCATGGAGTGATCCTGCTCAACCGTTGCAAGGGTTGAGCAGGATCACTCCAGTAGGAGGGGAACTATGGCAAGGACTTTCCAGCAGAGCACGCTTACAGTGACGTTGCGCCACCCTGTTGCCACCTTCCTCTACCAAGCGACCAAGCCTCGCATCCGTCTCGACGGCGTGGACGTAAAGACGAGCGGCTGGGGCGTGCAACGTATCCCGATCATGCCGGGCGAGCACCGGCTCGACGTCTGGGTGCCATACGTCATTCCCAGACGTGCGGGCCGGGCACGACGCAACATCACCGTTACCGATGGACAGGATCTGGCACTGGAGTACATGGCACCCACGATGACCTTCGCCCGCGGGTCACTCGGCGCACCCGGTGAACAGGCGTCGACTGGTTACTCGACCGTCATGGTGTTCAATGTCATTGCGGTGATCGTGGTGGTGGCGGCGCTCGTCGCGCTCGCGCTCACTTGATCTCCCCCTCAGCCAGATGACGCCCAAAGGCGGCACCTGTAGGGCCGCGGACGCCACCAGACCGGCCACGGCATGTCCTGGGCGTGCACCTCGCCCAGGTTGCCCACGCCGGACCCGCCGTAGTGGTGCGCGTCGGTGTTGAGCACCTCTGTCCAGGTTCCGCCTGCCGGGAGCCCGATCCGGTAGTCGTGCAGCGGCGACGCGGAGAAGTTCGCCACGCACACAAGCGTCGAGCCGTCCGGGGCGATCCGGACGAACGACACGGTGTTGTTGGCGACGTCGTCGCCGGCGATCCACCGGAACCCGGCCGGCTCGGTGTCCTGTGCCCAGAGCGCCGGGGTGTCCCGGTAGACCCGGTTGAGGTCACCGACGAGCCGCTGCACGCCGGCGCGGGCCGGGTCGTGCAGCAGGTACCAGTCGAGGCCGCGCTCCTCGCTCCACTCCCGGTCGTCGGCCAGCTCCGGGCCCACGAGTCCGCCGCCCGCCCGGAGAACCTCGCCGAGGTGGCGATCCGCCGACCGTCGCCGCCCGTACCGGCCGTCCTCGGGGCCGGTGGGGCAGAAATGCCTCCCCGCCCCGACGGCACCGGCCTGTGGCGACTGCTGCGCGAGGCCGGGCTGGTCCGACCGACGGCCCCCGCCGGGCTACCGGCCGTCGAACACGTCTTCGAGGACAAGCCTCGCCCGGCCGGGAACCTCTTCGTCTGGGAAGATCTCGGCGCAGAGGCCGAGGACCTCTTCGGGGTTGTTCAGCCCGAGGTGCTCCACGAGGAAGCGGATGTCCTCGGCGTCTCGGCGTCGTGCCGCGAGAACCTTCATGGCAAGCAGATGCTCCGGGGACGCCGCCGAGACCCGCAGGCCAGGGTGATCGAAGACTCTTGGTGCCTCCGGGTCCCCGCCAACGGCGACGTACACACTCGCCTGTTCGTTCAGCCACCACTGCGGCAGCCCTAGCTCGTCCGCGACGGCCCGCGCTTCGTCGAGGACGATGCCGTGCGGCTGAAAAACGGCGTCTATGTCCCGCGTCGCCCGGCGGGCGTCGTAGGCCAGCGCCATGGCAGCTCCGCCGAAGATGTACAGGTCGGCGACTACACCCCGCTTTGCCAGCCGGTCGCCGAGCCTGCGGAAGGCGTCCTCGATGGCAGTACGATCGAGCAGCGGGTCGTCGGCGCTCACGCGACCTTCAACTCCTGCGGGGAGATGAAGACCCCACGGCGCCGGAATGCCGCAGGCGCGTGCACCACGGCGTCGACACGGGCGGCGCGGGTGTTGAAGGGGAACCAGAACTGCCGTAGCGACCGCGTCTCGACCCACGAGGGTGCGCCGCGCCCATCGCGGGCGGAGAGATATTCCGCCAATGCCGCGAGGAAGACATCCCAATGATCGTCACCGGTTGGCGCTGGCTCCTGGATCAGCAGGCCAGCGCGATGCTCGGATGCTTCCCAGCCGTACTCCTCCAGGAACTCCGCCACCAGACGCCACCGCCTGGTGTCATCGCTCCCGACGAACAGGACACCCAGCCGTGCGATTGTCATCGGTTTGTACCTCGCCGCACGATTGCTCACGGCGTCAACGCTAGTACAGGTCAGCGCCGATCAGCCGTAAGCCCTGCCCCCTTCGAGGGTCAGCCCTGGCGGAGCCAGATGACGCCCAGCGGGGGCACCTGCAGGGCCGCGGACGCCACCAAACCGTGCCACGGCACGTCCTGGGCGTGCACCTCGCCCAGGTTGCCCACGCCGGACCCGCCGTAGTGGTGCGCGTCGGTGTTGAGCACCTCTGTCCAGGTTCCGCCTGCCGGGAGCCCGATCCGGTAGTCGTGCAGCGGCGACGCGGAGAAGTTCGCCACGCACACAAGCGTCGAGCCGTCCGGGGCGATCCGGACGAACGACACGGTGTTGTTGGCGACGTCGTCGCCGGCGATCCACCGGAACCCGGCCGGCTCGGTGTCCTGTGCCCAGAGCGCCGGGGTGTCCCGGTAGACCCGGTTGAGGTCACCGACGAGCCGCTGCACGCCGGCGCGGGCCGGGTCGTGCAGCAGGTACCAGTCGAGGCCGCGCTCCTCGCTCCACTCCCGGTCGTCGGCCAGCTCGGAGCCCATGAACAGGAGCTGCTTGCCCGGGTGCGCCCACATGTACGCCAGCAGCGCCCGGACGTTGGCCAACCGCTGCCAGGTGTCGCCGGGCATCTTGCCGGCCAGTGAGCCCTTGCCGTGCACGACCTCGTCGTGGCTGATCGGCAGCACGTAGTTCTCGCTCCACGCGTACGCCAGGGAGAACGTGAGCTGGTGATGGTGGTGCTGGCGGTAGATCGGGTCCTTCGACGTGTAGAGCAGGGTGTCGTGCATCCAGCCCATGTTCCACTTGAACCCGAAGCCCAGCCCGCCGCCGGCGGTGGACTGGGTGACCCCCGGCCACGCGGTGGACTCCTCGGCGATCATGACGACCCCGGCGTGGTGCTTGTAGACCGTCGCGTTCACCTCCTGCATGAACGCGATGGCCTCCAGGTTCTCCCGACCGCCGTACTGGTTGGGAGCCCACTGGCCCTCCTCGCGGGAGTAGTCCAGGTAGAGCATCGACGCGACCGCGTCGACCCGCAGCCCGTCGACGTGGAACTGGTCGCACCAGTAGAGCGCGTTGGCAACCAGGAAGTTGCGCACCTCGCGGCGGCCGAAGTCGAAGACGTAGGTGCCCCAGTCGGGGTGCTCGCCGCGCCGAGGGTCGGGGTGCTCGTAGAGCGGGGTGCCGTCGAAGCGGGCGAGGGCCCACTCGTCCTTGGGGAAGTGCGCGGGCACCCAGTCGAGGATCACGCCGATGCCGGCGGCGTGCAGGGCGTCGACGAGGTGGCGGAACTCGTCCGGGTCACCGAAGCGGGACGTCGGCGCGTAGTAGCCGGTCACCTGGTAGCCCCAGGAGCCGCCGAACGGGTGTTCCATCACCGGCAGGAACTCCACGTGCGTGAAGCCCAGCTCGGTGACGTACGCGGTGAGCTGGTCGGCCAGCTCGCGGTAGCCGAGGCCGGGCCGCCAGGAGCCGAGGTGCACCTCGTACACGCTCATCGGCTCCTGGTGCGGCTGGCGCTCGGCGCGCCGGGCCAGCCAGTCGGCGTCGTTCCACCGGTACGTCGAGTGGTGCACCACCGAGGCGGTGGCCGGCGGCACCTCGGCGTACGCCGCCAGGGGGTCGGCCTTGTCCCGCCACTGCCCGTCGGCACCGAGCACCCGGTACTTGTAGCGCGCACCGACGCGGGCGTTGGGGACGAACAGCTCCCACACGCCGCTGGAGCCGAGTGACCGCATCGGCCAGCCGTCGTCCGGACCCCAGCCGGTGAAGTCACCGATCACCCGCACCCCGCGCGCGTTGGGCGCCCAGACGCTGAACGCCACGCCCTCGTCGAAGACCCGCGCGCCGAGCACGTCCCACAGCCGCTCGTGTCGACCCTCGCCGATGAGGTGCAGGTCCAGCTCGCCGAGGGTGGGCGGGTAGCGGTACGGATCGTCCTGCGCCGCGCCGTCGACCTCCACCCGGTAGTCGAGCACGGTGCCCTCGACCTGCGCCTCGAAGACGCCCAGGTCGTGCACCCGCTTCATCGGGTGGCGCTCGTCGCCGACGAGCAGCGCCACGTCGCCCGCACCCCGGCGCATCGTGCGGATCGTGGTCGATCCGTCGGCGGGGTGCGCGCCGAGCAGCGCGTGCGGGTCGTGCGTCACGCCGGTGATCAGCTGGTCCATCGGTCGTCCTTCGGGGCGGCGTCGGTCGGTGCGGAGGCGGACGGGCGGGGCGCGGACGGACGGCCGGCCGAGGACTGGGCGGCAGCCGCACGGGCCGCGGCGCGGGATGCCAGGATGGCCGGCGTCGCCGCCCCGCTGGCCGGGGTCACCGCCCCGCTGGCCGGAGTCGGCGGCGCGGTGGCCGGGTTCACGGGCTCGGTGGCCGGGGCCACCGGGGCGGTGCCGCCGGACAGCTCCTCCGGTACGTCGGTGACGGTGAGGTCCGCCGGTTCGACGCCGGCCGGCTCGGGCACGGCGGGCAGCTTCGGGCGGCGGACGGTCAGCACGTGCGCCGGTTGCAGGTACGGGTCGAGCCGCACCGCGTTGCGCTGCCCCCAGTCGTAGCTGGTGCCGGTCAGCTCGTCGTACACGGTGAACCGCTCGTGCCAGTCGAACCCGAGCGCCGGCATGTCGAGCGTGGTGTTGCCCCAGTGCACCTCGCGCGAGTCGAACGAGCAGATCACCAGCACCGTGTTGCCGGTCGCCGGGTCGTGCTTCGACCAGCACAGCAGCGCCGGGTTGTCGATCTCGTGGAAGCGCAGGTTGCGGAGCTGGTGCAGCGCGGGGTTGTCCCGGCGTACCCGGTTGAGGGTGGTCAGGAACGGTGCCAGCGAGCGGCCCTGCGCCTCGGCGCCGGCCCAGTCGCGGGGGCGCAGCTCGTACTTCTCGTTGTCCAGGTACTCCTCGGCACCCGGCCGGGCCACGTGCTCGAACAGCTCGTAACCCGCGTACAGGCCCCAGGAGGGGGAGAGCAGCGCAGCCAACACCGCCCGGATCTTGAACATCGGCGGCCCGCCGTGCTGCAACGAGGAGTGCAGGATGTCCGGCGTGTTCGGCCAGAAGTTGGGCCGCATGTGGTCGGCCGACTCGACCAGTTCCTCGCAGTACTCCCGCATCTGCGCGGCCGTCGTGCGCCAGGTGAAATAGGTGTACGACTGCGTGAAGCCGATCTTGCCGAGCCCGTGCATGATGGCCGGCCGGGTGAACGCCTCGGCCAGGAACAGCACGTCCGGGTCGACCTTCTTGACCTCGGCGATCAGCCAGTGCCAGAAGTCGAACGGCTTGGTGTGCGGGTTGTCCACCCGGAAGATCCGGATGCCCTCGCCCACCCAGTGCAGCACGACACGCAGCACCTCGGCCCGGATGCCCTCGGGATCGTTGTCGAAGTTGACCGGGTAGATGTCCTGGTACTTCTTCGGAGGGTTCTCCGCGTACGCGATGCTGCCGTCGGCCCGGGTGGTGAACCACTCCGGGTGCTCGGTGACCCACGGGTGGTCCGGCGCGCACTGCAACGCCAGGTCCATCGCCACTTCCAGGCCCTGTGCGGCAGCCGCCTCGATGAACGCCCGGAAGTCTGCCGGCGTACCCAGGTCGGGGTGGATCGTGTCGTGCCCGCCCTCGGCGGCGCCGATCGCCCACGGCGAGCCGACGTCGGTCGGACCGGCGGTGAGCGCGTTGTTGCGGCCCTTGCGGTTGATCCGGCCGATCGGGTGGATCGGCGGCAGGTAGAGCACGTCGAAGCCCATCGCCGCCACACCCGGCAGCCGCCCGGTGGCGGTGGCGAAGGTGCCGGAGCGCCCGCCCGCCGCTCCTTCGGAGCGCGGGAAGAACTCGTACCAGGCCGAGAAGAGCGCCCGCTTGCGGTCAACCCAGAGGGTGTACGCGTCACCGACGGTCACCAACTCCCGCACCGGGTGCTCCCAGAGCAGGTCGGCGAGGGCCAGCGCCGGCCCGACGCGCTGCGGCAACGGCAGGTCGGTGGCCGCGAGGGCGGTGAGCGCGTCGGCGACGCTCGCGCGGTCGGCGGCCGGCACCAGGTCCCGGGCAGCGGCCAGCACCCGCGCGCCCTCGGCGAGGTCGTTGGCGAGGTCTTCCGGACCCTGCCCGGCGGCGATCTTCTTGGTCACCGCGTTCTGCCACGTCAGGTACGGGTCTCCGAACGCCTCGACAGTGAAGGTCCAGGAGCCGACGGCGTCCGGGCGGATCACGGCGTGCCAGCGGTCCTGGCCGGGCTCGCCGGGGCGCATCCGGGTGAACGGGCGCTCCTCGCCGTCCGGGCCGGCCCACACCACGTTGCAGCCCAGCGCGTCGTGCCCCTCCCGGTAGGCGCGCGCCGACACCGGAACCGGCTCGTCGACGACCGCCTTGGCCGGGTACCGCCCGCACGAGACGACGGGGGAGACGTCTTCGATCGGGAACCGTCCAGTCACCCCGCCAACCTACTGCGCGAGATCAGTTCGCGCGCGGCCAAGCACCTCAGAGCCCGTCCCCACGACGACATCACACCAGACGCGCGTCGAGAGGTGTCACGTATCGTTGGTATTACGTGACGGAGGTTCGGAGCATGCGGTTGAACAGCAAAGGTCAGGTGACGATCCCGGCGGCGCTGCGGGCTCGGTACAACCTGCATGAGGGCGACGAGGTTGATGTGGTGGAGGAGGGCGGGGCCCTCCGCATCGTGCGCGTGCACGGTGCCGACACCCGGGGGGAGCGCCTCGTGCGCCACATGCGGGGCCGGGGGAGCGCCAAGGAGACCGAGCACATGTCCACCGAGGAGCTGATGGAGTTGCTGCGTGGTGAGTGATCGGCTCCGCGCGGTGCCGCCACGTCCGCCCGAGGCGGTGACGACCCTGGTCGACACCAACGTGCTGCTGGACATCCTGACCGATGACCCGAAGTGGGCGGAGTGGTCCGGGACCGCCCTCGCCGAGGCCCGTGACGCGGGCTATCTGGTGATCAACCCGATCGTGTACGCCGAGGTGTCGGTCCGCTTCGACCGCATTGAGGAATTGGACGAGGCGCTGCCGGCTGGGGACTTCCTTCGCGAGGAGCTTCCGTACCTGGCAGGCTTCCTCGCAGGCAAGGCCTATGCGCGATATCGGAGGCTGGGCGGCGCGAAGCGGTCGCCGCTTGCCGACTTCTATATCGGCGCGCATGCGGCCGTGTGCCGTTACAACCTGCTGACCCGTGATGGGGCGCGATACCGCACGTACTTCCCGACACTGACGCTGACCACACCCGGCGACTGACCGCCCCCGGGCCCATGGCCGGGGCCGTGGGCGCCGACCGCCGTCGAGATCCACACGGGTTCAATGTAAGCGCGGCATCGACGCGACCCGGATGCGGCGGTTTCCTGAAACCCGAGTGGATCTAGGCCGGGCGAGGGGTTGAACGGAGTCAGGCGGGCGGGTTCGGTGCCACGAACGAGCCCTTGCCCTGGTGTACCTCGATCCAGCCCCGCTCGTCCAAGATCCGCAAGGCCAGTCTGATCGGCGTCGCGCTGGCTCGGTACTGGTCGCCGAGTTCGGCGATGGACGGCAACTTGTCGCCGGGCTGGAGCGTGCCGGACTGGATCGAACGGATCACGTCATCGATGACCTGCTCGTATACGGGTTGTCTCGGCATGGCAGGGCCACCTCTCGTCAGCCCTCTGAGCATGCCATCGAACATGACACTCTGTGCATCCTGTGTTGACTCTGTACTCACTGCACTCTAAGTTGGCTTTGAGGTTCTCTCGTCAGCAGCGGAGTACCTCCACATGGTCAGGGTGGGTGGTGCCCCCGTGTCACCCACCCTGACCTGCGCCCCCGTCACCCACTACCTCCATCAACCACTGACCATCTCCGTCGCGCCGCTAGGAGGCACAGTTGGACGAGCGTCTGCCGGATGGGCCGCTGCCGCCCGCGTACCCGGTTGCCGGGGCTCGGCCTCCGCAGCCGGACGGAGATCGGGTGCCCGGTCCGCCCCGGCCGACGCGGGCACCGCTGACCCGGCGGCAGTACTCCTACGGCATCGCGATCGCGGTGGTCGTCCTCCTGTTGTTTGTGGTGGGGGTGCTGCGGTGAGCGGGACGGGCCGGCGGTGAACGAGCTGCCGGTGGGTCGCCGGGTCGCGCAGTGGCGGGTGCGGCGCAACATGACGCAGCAGCAGTTCGCCGACCGGCTGGGCAAGACGAAGAGTTGGGTGGACAAGGTCGAGCGTGGGGTACGCCGGCTGGAGCGGGTGTCCAACCTCCGGGAGGTCGCCGAGACGCTCCGCATCGACGTGGAGGTTCTGCTGGCCACCCGGCCCCGGCGGCCGACTCCGGTCGCCGCCGGGGTGGATGGGATCCGGACGGCGCTGGCGCGCTATCACCTACCGCGCACGACCAGGCCGCCGTTGGTTGAGGAGTTGCCTGCCCGGCTGGACCATGCCGAGCAGAGTTATCGGCACGCCCGGTACCCGGCGTTGCTGGCACTGCTGCCCGGCTTGCTCGACGCCGTCCGGGAAGCGCACGCAGCCCGCGAAGCTCAGGCCGCCTGTCCCGGCGGAACGGATGCGCTGCTGGTGTCGGTGTACGCGCTCATTGCCCTGGTGCTGGTCAAGGTCGACCAGGGGGAGTTGGCCTGGCTGGCCGCCGACCGCGGCATGGCCGCCGCGCTGGCGACCCAAGATCCGCAGTTGGCCGCCGTCGCCACGGTGTCACTGAGTCAGGCCCTACGGTCCCATGGTCGACGGCGATCCGCACTGGAGGCCGCGCTCGTCGCCGCTGCCCGTGTCGGTGCCCCTGGTGGTGAGCCCTCAGTCAGCTTGGCGCTGCGGGGGACGCTGCTTCTCCAAGCCGCTCTCGCCGCCGCAGCCGGGGGAGACGAACGCCGCGCTCGCCAGTCGCTCGACCAGGCCGCAGCGATCGCACTCGACGACGGCGGCGGCTGCGAAGCCAGCGCCGATAACGGCTCCGCCGGCGCGAGCTATGGCGGTGTGGGCTGTGGCGGTCTGGTCCTCCGTGTCGGTGTCGGAGGTTTTAGTCATGCGGTAGTCGAGGCGGCTCGGGTGGTGGCCGAGGCGGCCCTCGGCGACGTCGCTACGGCTGTGGGTCGGCATGAGCGGCTGGTGACCGGTGAGGAGTGGCGGTGGCTCCCGCTTGAGCATCGGGCCGCGTACCTCCTCGACGTGGCGCGCGCTCACGCCCGGGCTGGCGATATGCTTCCGGCAGGTCGGATGTTGCTCGTTGCGGAGCGCACCGCGCCCGGCGAGGTCTACGACCGTCCGGCGGTAAGGAAGCTGGTCGCCGTCGTGTGACGGTCGGGCGACGCGCCGGCCGGCCTTGCGCAACTCGCCGCCACCTTTCACGTTCCGTGAACACGTCCCGCATCCGGCTGCCCGCGTTGTCGGCGCCACGTTCGGGTCGCGGGGAAGACCTGATCCGAGCGCCCCACGAACGGAGCAGGTCGACAGCACAATCCACCAGCGGGCAGCGGGCAGCGGGGTCGTCGGCTATCTGCGTCGGTGGTAGCGGTTGCGGCGGGAGTTGGTCGGGGTCGAGCCAGGCGGGTGGAATGAATTCGGGGTGGCCGTCGCCGCCAAGCTGCACGACCCAGTCGCTGCGGTGGAAGTGTTAGTGGTGATGGCCGCGGAGCAGCACGGCGTTATCGAGGCTGGTGTCGCCGCCGTCGGCCCACTACCGGATGTGGTGAGCATTGCGCCAGTCAAACGGGTCGATTGTCACATGGGCACTGTCATCCCCCGGAAGCCACGACAAGCTGCCAGACGCCCCGCATGGCTGCGACCCAGTCGGACCGGAGGTGCGATCGATTGAAAAGCCCAGACCTGGGTCATCGGGCCGTCGTTGATCAGCGCTCTGCGGAGTGCTTTCCTTGCGGGATGACCGCCAGCAACGCAGGTATGGAGAAGGAGAACACGCGTTGCTAACGCTGAGTGGATTAGAGGCCTGCCTGGCTGACTCCATGGACGGCCTCCGAGTTGGTAAAGCCAGCACCGCTGTCGGAGGACAGCTGCTCGATCAGCCCCTTGCGGGAGAAGGCGCTGGTCGCAAGGTAACTTCTGGCCGAACGAACGGCGTTCTCCAGCTCCGCCGGCAGGGGCTTAGCGGAAGGGAACTCAGTGGCGGATTTGAAGGCCGAGGGCGCAGTTGTCGGGTCCCTGCTGGACTCTGCGCCTGTGGCGATGAGGGGCTCGATACTCGGATTGTCAGCCGAAACCATGGCTGCGGGCGCGAGGCGTTCCAACAGAGCGAACATGACCTGTGCTGAGGCGTGGGCGGCGAATTGTTTGTAGCGGTCGTCCTTCTCGGTGTCGGCGTGGTCCATTACGCCCTTGACAACAAGCCAGTGAAGTCTCTGTTCATGGGCGACGGTCGCGATGGTTGCGGCCTCCATCTCGACGGCGGTTATCTTCCGCATCCCCATGGCCTTTATCCGGCTCCAGACGTCGGAGTCGGCGATGACCGAACTTCCACTGGCCATTGGGGCGGTAAGCACGCGAAATGGAAGACGCTGTGGACCCTCGGCGTCGTCGTAAAGCCGTCGCTGCACGAAGTCTGATCCATAACCGGTCAATACAGCGTCGCCTGTCGATTCGCGGCGAATCATGCCTTGTTCCTCAAGTCGCGTCAGTCGGGGCTGCCAGGTTCCACTCGGAAAGTACTGGCTGCGTGCGGGATGATTGCGCGGTTGCTGCCCTCGGTGCAGCTGTTCGAGGAACCAGAGCGACGCTTCGTCTTCATTGGCGTCGCCGAAGCTGGTCACACTGCTGGCGAGGAAATCCTGCGCGGCGCGCTGCCAACGGGGGTCCAGTCGGAATTGCCGGTGATCGCCCTCGAACCCGGATGCCGATTGCTTTCCTTCATCCCATTCATAAACTGGCTCTCCGATCACGATGTCACCTAGCGCTGTGTCTGCGGGATTGCCGGCGCATACGCCACACATGACCAAGGACGTCGGCCGTATCCCATGGACCAGCGAGGCAGTAAACGGTCCGGTAGTCCGACCGCCCATCTGCGTCGGCCGGGCCAACGCCACCGTGAACCGGGTTCTGCCGTCGACGCGGTACTCGCCCCACGAAAACGGCGGGACACCGTCTCGGTCGACTTCCTCCCAGTGGTGCACCCCCGAACCAGATGGGTTGCTCGCCAAGCCGGCCACCTTTGCCGCCTCAAGCTCCTCTGGCAATGCCGCAATCACCAGCACATCGGCGCGGTTCATTCTTTCCTCATTTCGAGTCCACGAAGATTCCTCGCTGCGCCACGAAGCAGGCGATCCCTCGTGCGCGTAGCAGTTTGACGGCGCGTCGAGCTGCTGTTCTGGTTATGATCCACTCGGCGTGCATGTCCTCTCGGTGGGGACGCGGTCGTCGGTCTTCCTCAGGCCGCGCCGACGGAGCGGTACACGTCCAGGGTCTGACCGGCGATGGCGTCCCAGGAGAAGTGGTCCACCGCGCGCTGGCGGCCGGCCAGGCCGAACCGCTCGGTGCGCGCCGGGTCGGCCAGCAGCGTGTTGATCGCCGCCGCCAGGTCGGCGACGAACTTCTCCGGCTCCAGCGGAGTCCCGGAGCCGTCGGTGGCCTGCTCGATGGGGACCAGCAGGCCGGTCTCACCGTCGGCCACCACCTCGGGGATACCGCCGGTCGCCGTCGCCACCACCGCCGTCTCGCAGGCCATCGCCTCCAGGTTGACGATGCCCATCGGCTCGTACACCGAGGGGCAGACGAAGACGGTGGCGTGGGTGAGCACCTGGATCACCTCGGGCTTGGGCAGCATCTCGGCCACCCAGACCACGCCGGAGCGCGTGGCCCGCAACTCGGCCACCAGGTCTGCCACCTCGGCGGCGATCTCCGGAGTGTCCGGCGCTCCGGCGAGGAGCACGAGCTGGGTGTCGGCCGGCAGCTCCCGGGCGGCCCGCAACAGGTAGGGCAGCCCCTTCTGCCGAGTGATCCTTCCCACGTAAACGACGCTGGGTCGGGACGGGTCGACGCCGAGCCGGTCCAGCACGTCGGTGCCGGCGTCCGGGGCGTACTGAATGGTGTCGATGCCGTTGTAGACCACCCGGACCCGGTCCGGGTCGATCTGCGGGTAGGCGGTGAGCACGTCGTTGCGCATCCCGCCACTGACCGCGATCACCGCGTCGGCGGCCTTCATCGCGGTGCGTTCGATCCACGAGGAGAGCGTGTAGCCGCCGCCGAGCTGCTCGGCCTTCCACGGCCGCAGCGGCTCCAGGCTGTGCGCGGTCACCACGTGCGGCACCCCGTGCAGCAGCTTCGCGGTGTGCCCGGCCAGGTTCGCGTACCACGTGTGGCTGTGCACCACGTCGGTGCCGGCGGTGCCGGCGGCCATCTCCAGGTCCACGCCCATCGTCCGCAGCGCGGCGTTCGCGCCGGTCAGGCCGGGCGGTTCGGTGTACGCCGTGACGCCCGGCTCGGTGCGCGGCAGGCCGAAGCAGTGCACCCGTACGTCGGCGCGGTGGCGCAACTCCCGAGCCAGGTACTCGACGTGCACGCCCGCGCCCCCGTAGACCTCCGGCGGGTACTCGCGGGTGAGCAGATCGACGCGCAGCGGGGTGGGTTCCGTCATGACCCCGCACCCTAGTGCAGAAGAGTCCCCGTACGAGTGGTGAAGTGGGACGCGGGTGGATAGCGTCGGGGCATGGCTGCCAAGGTGCTCGCGATCGTCCTGGCGGGTGGGGAGGGCAAGCGCCTGATGCCACTCACCACGGACCGGGCCAAGCCGGCCGTCCCGTTCGGCGGGATGTACCGCATGGTCGACTTCGTCCTCTCCAACCTGGCCAACGCCGGCTATCTCAAGATCGTCGTGTTGACCCAGTACAAGTCCCACTCCCTCGACCGACACATCACCAAGACCTGGCGGATGTCCACGCTGCTCGGCAACTACGTCACCCCGGTGCCGGCGCAGCAGCGTCGCGGCCCGTGGTGGTTCGCCGGCTCGGCCGACGCCATCTACCAGAGCTTCAACCTCATCAACGACGAGCAGCCCGACTACGTGATCGTCTTCGGCGCCGACCACATCTACCGGATGGACCCCCGGCAGATGGTCGAGGACCACATCGCCTCCGGTGCGGCGGTCACCGTCGCCGGCATCCGCCAGCCGCTGTCGATGGCCGACCAGTTCGGTGTCATCGAGGTCGGCGAGGACGGCCGGAAGATCCGGGCGTTCCGCGAGAAGCCCACCGACGCGGTCGGCCTGCCGGACGCGCCGGACGAGATCTACGCCTCGATGGGCAACTACGTCTTCACCACCCGCGCGCTCTGCGAGGCCGTCGAACGCGACGCCGCCGACAAGAGCAGCAAGCACGACATGGGCGGCAGCATCATCCCGATGCTCGTCGAGCGGGGCGAGGCGAACGTCTACGACTTCCGCGACAACGAGGTGCCGGGCAGCACCGATCGGGACCGTGGCTACTGGCGGGACGTGGGGACGCTCGACTCGTTCTACGACGCGCACATGGATCTGATCAACGTGCACCCCGTGTTCAACCTCTACAACTTCGACTGGCCGATCTACACCGAGCAGCCGCCGTGGCCGCCGGCGAAGTTCGTCCACCAGTGGGGTGAGCGGGTCGGTCGGGCGGTCGGCTCGATGGTCTCCCCCGGGGTGGTGATCTCCGGCTCGCTGGTGGAGAACTCGATCGTGTCGCCGAAGGTGCGGGTGCACTCGTGGGCGCACGTCGAGGGCTCGGTGCTGATGGAGGGCGTCGAGATCGGCCGACACGCGGTGGTCCGACGGGCGATCCTGGACAAGAACGTGTTCGTTCCCGAGGGCGTCGAGATCGGCGTCGACCTGGAGAAGGACCGCCAGCGCTACACCGTCTCCGACAACGGCATCGTGGTCATCGGCAAGGGCCAGAAGGTCGAGCCGTGACCGACAGGTACTCATCGAGGAGGATCCCGCAGTGACCCATCCCCGTGCCGGCCAGCCCGCCGAGCCCGCCGACCTGGTCGACGTGCCGCGCCTGGTGACCGCCTACTACGCCGAGCATCCGGACCCAGCGGACCCGGCGCAGCAGGTCTCCTTCGGCACCTCCGGCCACCGCGGCTCCAGCCTGCGCAACGCGTTCAACTCCGACCACATCCTGGCGGTCACCCAGGCGCTCTGCGACTACCGCCGCGAGCAGGGCCTGGACGGGCCGCTGTTCCTCGCCCGGGACACCCACGCGCTGTCCGCCCCGGCCGCCGTGGACGCCCTGGAGGTGCTCGCCGCCAACGGGGTCACCGTGCTCGTCGACAGCCGCGACGGCTACACCCCGACGCCGGCGCTGTCGCACGCGATCCTCACCCACAACCGGGGGCGGACCAACGGGCTCGCCGACGGCATCGTCATCACCCCGTCGCACAACCCCCCGGACGACGGCGGCTTCAAGTACAACCCCACGAACGGCGGGCCGGCCGACACCGACGTCACCCGGTGGATCCAGGACCGCGCCAACACGATCCTGGCCGCCGGGCTCAAGGAGGTCCGACGGATCACGTACGCGCGGGCCCGGGCCGCCGACACCACCGGGGAGTACGACTTCCTCGCCCACTACGTCGACGACCTGCCGGCGGCCATCGACATCGACGCCATCCGCGACGCCGGCATCCGCATCGGCGCGGACCCGCTGGGCGGTGCCAGCGTGGCGTACTGGGGCGAGATCGCCGAGCGGCACCGGCTGGACCTGACGGTGGTCAACCCGACCGTCGACCCGACCTGGCGGTTCATGACCCTCGACGGCGACGGCAAGATCCGGATGGACTGCTCGTCGCCGAACGCGATGGCGTCGCTGATCGCCGCCCGCGCCGACTACCAGATCTCCACCGGCAACGACGCGGACGCCGACCGGCACGGCATCGTCACCCCCGACGGCGGGCTCATGAACCCCAACCACTTCCTCGCGGTGGCGATCGGGCACCTGTTCCGCACGCGCGCCGACTGGGCTCCGGCCGCCGCCGTCGGCAAGACCCTGGTGTCGTCCTCGATGATCGACCGGGTGGCCGCCGACCTGGGCCGGCCCCTGCTGGAGGTGCCGGTCGGGTTCAAGTGGTTCGTGCCCGGCCTGCTCGACGGGTCGGTCGGCTTCGGCGGCGAGGAGAGCGCCGGGGCGTCGTTCCTGCGCCGCGACGGCTCCACGTGGACCACCGACAAGGACGGCATCCTGCTCTGCCTGCTCGCCTCCGAGATCCTGGCCACCACCGGGCGCAGCCCGAGCGAGCACTGGGCGGAGCTGGCCGAGCGCTACGGCGCGCCCGCGTACGCCCGCATCGACGCCCCGGCCACCCGGGAGCAGAAGGCCGTGCTCGCCAAGCTCAACCCGGACCAGGTCACCGCCACGGAGTTGGCCGGCGAGCCGATCACCGCGACCCTGACCACCGCCCCCGGCAACGACGCCCCGATCGGTGGCCTCAAGGTGAGCACGGAGTTCGGCTGGTTCGCGGCAAGGCCCTCGGGAACGGAAGACGTCTACAAGATCTACGCCGAGTCCTTCCAGGGCCCCGACCACCTGAAAAAGATCCAGCAGGAAGCCAGGGCGCTTGTTGACGAGGTCCTGACGCAGGGCTGACGTAGCCCGGCGTCGAGGTGGAGCTCGGTTTTGCATGAACTGCCCTCGATGCGCTTCCGTGTCGTCAGCAGTTCATGACCGCTGCGGCGAGTTCCTCAAGATCGCCTCTGTTCTTCTCCATGGCGGGGACGTGTTGGAGGTCGGCGATCGCCTGGACCCAGTGCCCCTTCTCATCGGTGTTGAGTCGACCTCTGTGTTGATCAATGTAGGTGGCCGCGTTGGTGAACTCTCCTGCCTTGATGTCGCTGATGACGTTCAGGACGGAGATGCTGATGTCGGCGGTACCGACCGTGGTGACCATGTGGGCTAGTTGTGTGGTGGTGAGGCCACCGTCGAGGCTGGAGTTGAGTTGTCCGGCGGTTTCGAGGTTGCCCACGGCGGTGAGCAGGGTGCTGGGTCGGTCCGTTGGATCGGCGAGGGCGTAGTCGAAGACGATGTCGGCGTGGCCGCTCGCGCCGAACTCGAGCACGGGTGCGTAGCGGGCGAGCTCGGGTTGGTCGGGCACCCGTGCGATCATTTGCCGCACGTGGGTGAGGTTGTCGCGGATCTGCTGGGGTGACCAGCGCTGGCGTGCGGTGGTGAACACGCGACGGGCGGTGGCGAGGCTGGGTGCCCAGATCAGCTCGCCGAGGGTGTCCTCGACCCGCGCGACCGCCCGGGTGGGGTGGGCGAGTGTGATGGCCTGGCTCAGGAGATCCGGGGTGATCTGCGCAGAAGTGCTTCTCGATGTGTCTGGGTGGTCCTCTTGGCTGGAGGGGCGGGCCGTCCAGTAGGTATCCAGCCCGATGCTGACGGTGTTGGGCTTCCTCGTGCTGGTGTGCACGATCGCGGCACCGTATCGCCGCGTCACGGCGAGCAACTCTTCGGTGATCTTGGTCCGGCTGACGATCACTGGCAGTTGGCCGCGTTGGGCGAGTTGTTCGAGCAGGTAGTTCAGAGCGGCGACATCCGAGGCGAGCGGTTCCGTGTTCAGACGTGCGGCCCAGAGCATGACCACGGGGCGATCGACGTCGGCCATCTCGCCCAGCTGCGCGATCAACGTCTGCCGCGCCAACTCGCCGGACGCACCGGGCTCGCGGGCCACGTCAAGCACGTACAAATTGGGGTGTTCCGCGGTGACCATGTCGGGCAACCGCACTGACCAACTCGGCGCAGCGGTCGCATCGCCGACTTCCCCCTCTGTCGACGGCGCGATGGTCTTCGCCTGCGGCTGTGGGAAGTCGTGCGAGAGGGGAATTAGCGACAATCCGACCGTGCTGAGAGGCGATTTCGCCAACTGACCCGTCTGCGGGTCGATAACGGCGGCGCCGTGCTCGTCACGGATGCCGACGAGAATGTGGCCGATTCGACCGGGCTGACGCATCACTATGAACGCCCGTGCACCGGGTGCGGCGGCCCGCAGCGCCTGCACTGCCGCCTCGATGTTCGAAACGTTGTACAGCAGTTCCTGATCATCAGGCAGCCCCAACACCTGCTGCTGATAGTTCAACAGGTCAACGCCGGTCAACGGCTCGGTGGTGGTCGCCTCGTAGACGACGGCCTCCTGGTTCGGGTCCCGCATCGACATGTCCATCGATATCGCCGCGATGATGCAGTTGGTGGCGTATTCGCCGCCCTTGGCGTAACCCGGGTTGATTGCGCCCAGCCAGCCATACCGTTCACGCAGCGACTCGGCTGTGTGGTCAGACGGCACCTCCCGCGCCTCCACGCCAGCATCAATCGACCCGAAGCGCTGCTGACGGAAATCTTGCGCCGCCTGCGGGGCCTGGACACGACCACCGGACATGATCATGAGCGCGGTAGCGATCTGATCAGCCGAAAATCCGCCGTTAAAGAGTTTGTAAAGGCGCTGGGCGAAAACCAGGCTGTGCTCGTCTTCGTTCACATGCGGCGGCATGAATCCGTAGTTCAACATCAGATACGGCAGCAGCAGATATACATTCAGTCGTCCATTGCCGTCATCGAAAACGTGGCTGACGTGAAGGTTGCGAACCACCCTGCCGATCTCGCGTAGTCGGTCAAAGTCGCTATTCGCAGAGGCTATCTTATTCCGAAATTCGGTGAAGATGTGATCCACGACCGACTTCTGGTCGAAGGGGAGGAGATAGCTCAGCAGAAAAAATTTCTCACCCCTGAAGTTGTGGGCGACATGGTCCGCTGGCTGATAGGCGATGACGGGGGTTGTCGGGGTTCTCTGTCCTGTACCACCTGCCTCGATTGCCTGATAAAACTCCAGCGCTGTCGCCAGTAGCTTAGTGCCGCCGATGTGTTCTTCGAGCAAGTCTTGTGCTGGCGCTTGAGCTTGTAGTGCGAGATTGACGCCACCAATTTGCGGTGCGCCGCCGAGCCGTTCTCTACCGAGGAAGGATATGGCCATGCGATGCCAAGACCGATAGGTTTCCCAGTTGAGTTCTCGCGTATCACCCGAGAGTCGCCTATTAAGAATCGTCTGGTACGCATGCTCCATGCCTCGTTGCCAGCCGGGTGATTGATCCCTGTCGTAGTATTGTCCTGGGTTCGCTATACTCCCCTTTTCGACCATATCGACGGCATCAACATGATGCCTTGGGTCGATGTGCAACTGCCACCATCTGTCTGGTGGCAAGAGGGCGGAAAGCGAGTTCGGCGGTGCTGCCCGCCTAAGGCCTCCAGCGAGGATCTTTGCCTCCGCTTGGCGTCCATCAAGCAATCTTGCAACTACCAGTGAATCCTGTTCTTCTTCGTTCAGGGCTACGCGAGAAGTGTCGGGAGGAAGAATCTCCAAATTGACGGTCACATCTACGTGGCGTTGTCGAGCAGGCCTCGCGGAAGTGGCCTGACCCAATGAGCTCGAGAATTCCTCGAACTGGACAGCCTGTTGGATCCTCGATCGGTCCCGTATCTTCTTCCGAAGTGCCTCGGAAATGAGATCCCTGATCATTTCTGCGGGTCGGCCGGGTCCGATTCCGAGGAATTTCCTAGGCGATGGAGCATTGCTGCTGTCGCGCAGCTCAACAATTAAACGCCGGCCTGCGGGGAGCACAGCTATCGCTGGGGAGAGCCTATCGGCAAACGCGTCAATCTTAGCTTTCTCGCTCTTGGCCACACGGTCATTGTCGATGAGTATTGTCAGCCCGCGTAGATCACGCGGCCCGGGGATGCGCGGGCCGGCACCCCCGGGTAAGCCTGGCCGCTTTCCAATGAGATGCAGGAAGATCGAATCGGCTCTTTCGCGGTCCACTCGAGAGAGGCCGCCCCTGGCCTCCAGCTCGTCGAGTACCTCGGCGACACGTTCGGCCGCTATTTTCTCCTGACCGATTTCGCCGAGTTTGGCGTTGACCATGCGGACCAATTCCGCCGCTGCACCGTACGGCCGCTGCCGGCTTGGTGCCGAGGACCATTGGGAGTGCTTCGCTGAGAGCTCAGCCAGCCCTTCGCCGCTGAACATCACCGGGGTCAGGGTGAGCCCGGTCAGGTGCCGGGGTAGGGTCGCGGCTTCGACGCCGGAGGGGGTGCGGGAAAGGAGCGCGACGCCGTCGGGTGCGCCGAAAGCGAGGATGTCGGCGACTTCGCCGTACCCCGCCGGAATGTGCATCAGGACGCCTTTTCCAGGTGTCAGATTCGTCAGCTCCCGCATCAGACCGGCGATCCCGCTCTCCACGGTGCGGGTGGCCTCGCCGGTCGACACGGTGGACAGTTCGAGGCCGGTGTATCGGGCATTGAGGATCGGTTGGGGCAAGCCGACTTCGAGCCGATCGCCGGCCAACCGGAACTGGCTGGGCATCACCGGGCCCGGTAGGACCCGGCCCAGGTCGGAATGCGCACCCATGACGGTCGCGGCAGCATGCTCGGCGACGAGGTGGGACGCGGGCAGGATGAGGACATGCTCGATGGCGGCCGACGAGGCGACGTGTCCCTGCGCGTCGATCGGCACCATCCGGTCGTTCTCGGGGTCGGCCAGGGCGTTGCCGGGGACCAGGACCGGCAGACGCAGCGCATCCGCCCGGTCCTCCGCCTCTTTCCGGGCGAGCGCTGGCGCTGGCGGTGCTTGCGCCATCCGGGCGACGACGCCCAGCGGCTGAGTCAACAACGCTTCCAACACCGCGGAATCGGCCATCGCCGACGCCACGTGGATCATGTGCATTCCCGGCACCGGCCTGGCCTCAAGCACCTCGGCCGGCACTGCACCGTGCTCCTGATCGAGGAAGATGCCAGAAGGCACCCACGTGCTGAGAAACTCGGGACAATCCACCGGAGTGGTTACCTGCATCCACCTCACCCCTCGCTGAGTAGCACGAGCTTGCCATCCAGCGCGCGACCAGTCGGCGAGTGCGTCGGCCTTCCGCACGCGGGGAATCGAGAGGTCACAGCCGCTCTACAGAGGGTCCGGCGCAGTCGAGGAGATTTTCCGTGCGAACAATGTCACTTCTCTGAAGTTCCGTCGGTTCCAGTTGCGGCAGCGCTTCCAAGGTGGCGTGATGCGAATTTGCGATCAACGAGCCGGGCAGGTTGGGCTTCAGCGGCCTCGGGGATGCCGTTCCTCGTTGGGGTTCTGGAGTTCCTTGGGGAGCAGGGCCTTCAGTTGCTCCGGGAGGAAGGGCAGGTCCAGGAGGCTCATCTTCAACTGGTTGCGTTCCTGGTAGCGCAGCGGGTCGAAGCGGACCACCAGCCCGGCGTTGCGCCGGTAGCTGATCTCCACGGCGCCCTCGTCCGCCGCGTCACGGAAGACCAGTCCGTCCATCTCCACCACCACGGACGACGACCCCGGCTCCAACTCCAGTCGGATCTTCTCGTCGCCGGAGAGCACCACCGAGCGGGAGATGCCGGCCATCGGCGCGGACGGGGTGACGACCACGGCGTCCGCCGCCGGGGAGATCAACGGACCGCCGGCGGCGTAGCTGTACGCGGTGGAGCCGATCGGCGTACTCACCACCACGGCGTCGGCACGGTAGTAGCCGTAGCGCTGCCCGTCGATGGCCAGGGTGGCGGTGACGAAGCCCGAGCCGGGCCGCCGGACCAGCGCGATGTCGTTGAACGCCACGACGTCGTCGCCGCACACGTCGCAGGCCAGGCAGGCGTGCGACTCGACGGTGAAGTCCTTGGACAGCAACCGGTTCAGCGCCTCCGGCAGCGCGGGTGGCTC
The DNA here is from genome assembly GCF_043197485.1 of Micromonospora sp. NPDC049102. Taxonomy (NCBI): domain Bacteria; kingdom Bacillati; phylum Actinomycetota; class Actinomycetes; order Micromonosporales; family Micromonosporaceae; genus Micromonospora; species Micromonospora sp. NPDC049102. The sequence goes on from NZ_JBICTE010000028.1 coordinate 21,542, forward strand.
GATCTCGACCAGGAAGCCGAGCCGGCCCAGGTGGACGCCGAGCACCGGCTTCGGGTCGAGGATGGCGGAGCGCAGCGCGCCCAGCATGGTGCCGTCACCGCCGATGCTGATCAACGCGTCGGCGCGGACGGCCACCTCCTTCTCGGGCAGGGGCTCGACGCTGGCCGGCACGCGGTGCTTGTCCTCCGCGCGCACGAAGAGCGACTTGTGGTGGCGCGTCGCCCACCGTTCGATGATCCCGACCACCTCGGCGACATCCCGGGTGGGGTGCAGCACCAGACCCAGCCCCGACACCCGTACAGCTCACCACACCCGCGTCGGACGCGTCCGGCGTACACCCGAAGGTGGGGCGGCGGGGGCGCGGGCCCCCCGCCCCCCCCCGGCCGGGCGCGGCGCGGGCGCCCCGGGGCGGGGGGGCGCCGGCGGGGGCCCCCGGCGGGGCGCGCGGGCGGGGGGCGGCCCCCCAGCCCGC
>NZ_JBICTE010000028.1:22023-92633 GCF_043197485.1 Micromonospora sp. NPDC049102
GGGGCTACACCCGGGGTGGGGTGAACCACCACCCCCCCCCCCCCCCCCCCAACCCCCCCCCCCCCCGGCGGCGCCCGCGCCGGGCCCCCCCCCCCGGGGGGGGGGGGGGGCGCGGGCCCCGCGGGCCCACCCCGTGCCGTCAGCGGCGCGGACGCCCGGTCAGGTGGGTCAGCGAGCGGGCGACCAGGTCGTCGCGCGCGGCCGGTGGCAGGCCCTCCAGCCCGAAGCCCAGGTAGACGGTGTCCCCGGTGACCACCACCGACCCCTCCTCGAACGCCTGCTGGCTGCGCGACCAGTCGGTGGCGTTACCAGTGGAACCGGTTGGCGGACCGGCCACCGTCCAGCCGCCCAGGTCCTCGGTCTCGAACGAGGTCTCGGTGACCGTGGCACCGTCGACGAGCACCCGGGCATCGTCCAGGAAGACGCCCAGGCCCTGGGTCCCCCAGTCGGAGACGTACGAGATCGACACCTCGACCTGCTTACCGGCGTACGCTGACAGGTCGACCGAAATCTCCTGCCAGCCACCGGACGCTCCGGTGATCGCGTTCCACGCACCCGTGCTGCCGGTCGGCGAGCAGCCCGCGCTCTGGTAGTGCGTGAGGAACGGGTGCAGGGTCTGCCACCCCGACGCGCAGCTGTCCCCGGTCTCCTGGCCGGTGTGCCCGTTGGCGTCGGGCAGCGTGGTCCAGTCGTCGCTGCCCACCTCGTGCGCCTCGACGACCAGGAAGTCCCAGTTCGTCTCGATGTCGTACGAGGCGGCGAAACGCAGCTCGCCGCTCGTGGCCGCGGTGAGGTCCACGGTCCGGGTGAGCCGCTTGAACGACTCGTCGGCCTGCCCGCTCCACAGGTACCAGTCACCGGTGCGCGGATCGAATGGGGCCGCCCCCGGACGCACCCAGCCGACCGGCGCGGAGCTGGCGAACTGCGGGAAGTCGTCCACCGGCAGGAAGCTCGACGTGGTCAGGAACGAGGCCGTGTGGGTCTGGTTGCCGGCCGAGCCGGGCGCGTTGAGGGTGCCGGACAGGCCGGTGTACGCCCCGTCGACGCCCTGGATCGGGTACGGGCCGTCGTCGCCCGTGCCACCGTCGCTGACGTAGGTGTGCGCGCCCAGCCAGTACTGCTGGAAGTCGTTCAGCAGCGGCAGGCAGGCCGGGTCGTCCCCGTCGGTGCACTCCGGCGGCGCGTCCGGCCGGTACAGGTACGCGCCGTTGGCGCCCTGCGCGTAGAGGGCGTACTGGCCGCTGACGAGCAGCTTGCCCCCCTCGTTGAGGTAGTCACGTACGGCCAGTTCGGTGTCGAGCGCCGCCTTGCCGGCGGTGCCGGCCACCTGACCGGGGGAGCGCAGGATGACGTCGTCGCCGGTCTCCCAGACCACCGCCTTGTAGTGCGACAGCACACCGAGCGGGTGCGGGGCGGTACGGCGCATGGCGTCGAAGTCGTACACGTCGCTGGTGCGGCCGGCGGCGGTCAGCGACGCGGCGATCTCGTCCGCGTACTTCGCGGTGGCGCCGGTCTGCGTCGGGCTCAGCCCGGTGACGTCCTCCATCGCGAGGACCAGCACGTCACCGCCGATGTCGGTGTGCACCCGGTAGGTGAAGTGTTCGCTGGCGACCACCTTGGCGCGCTGCTTGACGCCGGTGAACCAGACCTCGACCCGATCGCCGGGCTTCGTGCCGGTGACCGTGCCGCGAAGTTCGGCGTAGTAGTCGTCGTTGGTGTCGCCGTACCGCTCGCCGCCGCGCCACTCGCGGACCCCGACGGTCTTCGGCCGACCACCGTTGACCGTGTAGTGCATCCGCACGTTCTTCAGGGCCCGACGGGTGATGGAGGCGACCTGCTGGGTGCGCCCGTACGAGGTGTCGAAGGCGTCCACCACGAAGTCGGGGGTGCTGCGGCCCACCACCGACGCCGGGTCGTCCGGGTCGACCGCGGACTTCGCCACGGCCAGCGCGAACGGCAGGTTCTTGGCGACCTCGCCGGCGATCAGCGTCTCGTCGTCGGGGAAGATGAAATCGCTGACGCAGTCCTCCGGGCGCCACTCGTCGTCCGGATCGACGGCCGCGGCGGAGTCGCAGGTGGACATCTCGGGCGTGAAGCCCAGCGTGCCGTAGCGGACGGTGGCGTGGCTGTCGGTGTCACCGTTGGTGGTGTACAGCTCGGCGGAGATGTCCGGGTCGTAGCCGGGAACGGCCGGATGGGCATCGTCACCGGCCATCGCCTCGTAGATCACGTCATCGGGCGTCGGTGTGCTGACCTGCCAGCCCACGCCGTAGAGCAGCAGTTGGGCCGCCGAGTGGTAGTTGACGTAGAACTCGAAGCCGACCCGGCGCAGCAGCCCGTCCAGGGCCCTCGTCTCCGGTTCGGAGGAGGGTCGGGGGCCCCGGTAGGTCTCGCTGTTGGGATCGGGCGACGAGCCCTCGTTGTCGTACCCCCACTTGAAGGCGAAGTTGCGGTTCAGGTCCACGCCGTCGCCGGGGCCGATCTGGCCGTCGCCGTCGTTGTCCCGCAGGTTCTTGCGCCAGAGGCGGTTGCCGGGGGTGAACGTGTAGTCGTAGCCGTCCGGGTTGGCGACGGGCAGGAACCACAGCTCGGTCGTGTCGAGCAGGCGGGTGATCTCCCGGTTGACGCCGTAGCCGTCGAGGACGTGGTGCATGAGGCGGCGGGTCATCTCCGGGGTGATCCACTCGCGGGCGTGTTGGGCGCCCGAGTAGAGGACGGCCGGTCGCTGTCCGTCGCGGACCGTGCGCGCGTCCTTGGTTACCTTGACGGCGAGGATCGGTTTGCCCTGCTGGGTCCTGCCGATCGTCTCCAACTTGGCCAGTTTCGGGAACCGCGCGGCGGTGGCGGTCATCTCGTCGCGCAGGCCGCCTGGTTCGCTGTACGGGCGGAACGCCGACCAGCCGCCGGCGGCCTGCTCCCGTAGCGCCTGCGACGCGTCCTTGCCGCGCACCTTCTTCACCCGCAGGGGTACGCCCTTGTCGATCAGTCGCTTCGCCTGCCGCGGGGTGAGGACCGTCTCGACGGCCGTGCGTCCGGTGGAGTCCGCCGTCGCGTCGTGTCCGAGGTCCACACCGGCCTCGCGCAGCAGGTCCCGCTGCTTGCCGTCGACCGTGCCGACGTACACTTCCAGGCCCTCGCGGGCGCCGGGGTCCGACGGTGGTCGCGCGCTCGCCGGTGGCGCCAGTGCCAGGGCTCCGAGCAGGGTGACCACCCCGGCGATCGCCAGTCGTCTCGGTCTCATCGCGCCTCCTTGTGTGAAGGACCTGTTGGCGCGAGCCTTCGGTCTGTTCTGAAGGATGTCAATAGGTCGATGAGTGGTGACGATGGAGCGCCCGTATCGCAGTTAACAAGCATTTCGCCATCGAAGCCGCATTCCGCACGTACGCTCACCCGTGTCCGCAGTGGTGGTGACGACATCGGATAGGGAGCACGTCGATGCGTCAGGTCCTTGGTGTGGCCCCGCGGGGCTTGGTCGGCACAGGGTGGTGTGGCGCCTGATGCGCGTGTCCTCGCGCGGCCCAGGACGCGTGCTCGTGGGGTTCGCCCGGCTCCTGGATCTGGTCTGGACCAACGGGTCCCGGGCCCGCAGGGCCGTCCGGGGTCTGGCGAACGCCGGTCGGTTTGCCGCCCATGGGGACAACTTCGCCTTCGACCCGGACGGCGTCTACACCTACGAGACGATCGAGGTGGGCCACAACGTCGATCTCGGGCACCGTCCGATCCTCATGGCTGCTCGATCCCGGATCCGGATCGGTGACAACGTCATGTTCGGCCCGGAGGTGACCATCCGGGGTGGCAACCACCGGATCGACCGCGTCGGCGTGCCGATGATCGCCGTCGAGAAGGGGCACGCCGACGGCGACCTCGACCGGGGGGTGACGATTGGTGACGACGTCTGGGTCGGCACCCGCGCCGTCGTCCTGCACGGCGTCACGATCGGTCGTGGTGCGGTGATCGGGGCCGGCGCCGTGGTGACCCGCCCGGTGCCGGCCTACGCGGTCGCCGCCGGCAACCCGGCCCGCGTGATCCGGTTGCGCTGGCCCGTGGAGACGATCATTTCCCATGAGCAACTGCTCTATCCACCGGAACGCCGACTGACGCCGGCGGATCTGACGGCCCTGCGGGGCCTGCCCGGGGCCGAGCCGCGAACGAACTCGACCGCAGCTGCCCTGCACTGACGGCGGGGCCGTCGCCGTCTTGTAGTCGCCCGATGACGAAACGTGACGGTCGCTGTGGATGCTCGTTGGAACGGGTGACCACTCCATGGATCGCGGAGGCGAAGGCATGCGACTACTCATCACCGGCGGCGCGGGCTTCATCGGGTCCAACCTGGCCCGTGCCGCGATCCTGCGCCGCAGCGTCACCGACATCCGGATCCTCGACGATCTCGCAACGGGGCAGATGAGCAATCTCGACGGTCTCGACGTCGACACGATCCCGGGCTCGATGCTCGACGACGAGGCGTTGGACCGGGCGATGGCCGGCCGGGACGCGGTGGTGCACCTGGCGGCGCTGCCCAGCGTGCCGCGTTCGCTGCGTGACCCGATCGCGTCGCACCACGCCAACGCCACCGGCACGCTGCGGGTGCTGGAGGCCGCGCGCCGTCACGGGGTGGGCCACGTCGTCGTCGCCTCGTCCTCCTCGGTCTACGGCGCGAACCCGGTGCTGCCCAAGACCGAGCTCGCCTGGACCCGCCCGCTCAGTCCGTACGCGGTCAGCAAACTCGCCACCGAGGCCTACGCGCTGGCGTACCAGTCGTCCTTCGGCCTTCCCACCCTCGCGTTCCGGTTCTTCAACGTCTTCGGCCCCGCCCAACGGCACGACCACGGCTACGCGGCCGTCATACCCCGTTTCGTCTACGCGGCACTGCGCGGTGAACCTGTCGAGCTGCACGGCGACGGTCGGCAGTCGCGCGACTTCACCTACGTCGAGACGGTCTGCGCGGTGCTGCTCGACGCGGTGGAGCGCTCGGTCTCCCATCCTCAGCCGGTCAATCTCGCCTTCGGCGCCCGGGCGGAGCTGCACACGGTGGTGTCCGAGTTGGAGCAGATCATCGGTCGCCCGATCGCCCGGCGGCACGTGGAGCCCCGCCCGGGGGACGTCCGCCACTCCGAGGCCGACAACCGGGTGCTCCGCTCGCTCTTTCCCGACGTGGTGCCGACTCCCCGGATCGACGGCCTGCGCGCCACCGTCGAATGGTTCGAGGCGCATGTGTTGAAGCAGCCCGCCTGATGCTCGACCGGCCCCCGGAGGCCGGGGCGGCCGCACCTGCCCTGGTCGACACGCCCGTGGACACCGCGCCGACGGCACAGGCCACGACGGTGGAGTCGGCGGTGGGCGAGGACGACCTGTCGGTGGCGCGACGCTCGCGTGGCCGGGCACTCGTCGCGGGCATCGCCTCGTCACTCGCCGGCAAGGCCGTCGGCCTGGTCGCGCCACTGCTGATCACCCCGATCGCCTTCCGCTATCTCGGCCCCGAGCGGTACGGCATGTGGATGGCGATCACCTCACTGACCGCGATGGCGTTGTTCGCCGACTTCGGCCTCGGAAACGGCCTGCTCACCCGACTCTCCCGGCTCTACGCCACAGGCGATCGCGGCGCGGCGGCCCGGGAGATCGCGAGCGCGTACGCCCTGCTCGGCTCCCTGGCGGTGACGCTGGTGCTGGTGCTGGTGGCGACCATCCGGCTGGTGGCCTGGCCGGCGCTGCTGAATGTCAACGACCCGGTGGTCGCCCGGGACGCCCGAGTGGTCGTGCTGCTCTGCTTCGGCGCGTTCCTCGTCAACATTCCGCTGGCCCTCATCCAGCGGGTGCAGTACGCCCACCAGCAGGTCGGAGCGAGCAACCTCTGGCAGGCTGCCGGCAGCCTGATCTCGGCGGGCCTGGTGGTGGTCGCCGCCGGCGCGAAGGCCGACCCGGTCCTGGTGATCGCGGCCGCGGTGCTTGCCGTGCCCCTGATGAGCCTGGCCAACTCCGTCTGGTTCTTCGGCTGGCAGCAGCCCGACCTCCGACCGCGCCTCAGGGACGTACGCGCCACGAAGGTGCGCGGCCTCCTGAGGTTGGGGATCCGATTCTTCGGGCTCTCCGTGCTCACCTCCCTCGCACTCAACATCGACGGCTTCCTCGTCGGTCGGGTGCTCGGTCTGCACGCGGCCGCGAACTACGCGGTGATCCTGCGGATGTTCGCCGTGCTGGCGCTGTTCGTCACTCTGGTCAACCTGCCGCTCTGGCCCGCCAATGGCGAGGCCCTCGCCCGGGGCGACGTGAGCTGGGTCCGGCGCAGCACCCGACGGATGGTCCTCCTGTCCGCCGCGGCGGTGGCGCCGCCCGCGCTGTGCCTCGTGGTGGGTGGCAACGACATCCTGCGGATCTGGGTACGGTCCGACGACCTCGGGCGGGTGCCGATCCCGCTGTTCGTCGCGCTCGCCGTCTGGTCGGTGTCCGTCGCCGTCGCGTCGCCGCTGTTCATGGTGCAGAACAGCATCGGGCTGCTGGGGCCGCAGTTCCTCGGTTGGGTGGCCTGCCTGATTGTCGCCGTACCGCTGAAGGTCCTGCTGGCGGGCAGCGAAGGCCTGTCCGGTGTCGCACTCGCCTCGGCGCTGTCGTACGGGGTGACCGTGCTCCCCGCCGCCCTCGTCGGTTACCGCAAGGCGTTGGCGGGAGTTTCCGCGAGAATGTCCAATTCACCTGAGATGGAGCATGATGGTGCGCAGCATCCTCGCTGCCCTGCGTGATCGCCGAGCGGCGACCCGCGACCCGGAAGAGTTCGCGCGCTCGATCGGGGTGAACCTACGCGGGCGCGTGCGTTTCTACGGCGTCAACCGGAGCATGTTCGGCTCCGAGCCCTGGCTGATCACACTGGGCGACAACGTCTACATCACGGCCGGCGTGCAGTTCCTCACGCATGACGGCGGCACCCTCATCCTGCGCCGGGAGTATCCGGATCTCGAGTGGACCGCGCCGATCAGTGTCGGCGACGATGTCTACATCGGTGTCCGGTCGATCATCATGCCGGGGGTCCGGATCGGGGATCGATGCATCATCGGAGCGGGCTCCGTCGTGACCCGTGACGTTCCAGACGGGAGCGTCGCCGCTGGTGTGCCCGCGCGCGTTCTGCGCACCACCGACGAGTACCTCGCAGCGATGAGGGCCAAGTCGCTCGGCTGCGGCCACCTGCCTGCGCAGGAGAAGGCCGCTGTGATCCGCGAGATCTACGGCGTGTCGAGGTCCTAGACGTCAGGGGCGACCAGCCACGAACGCGCTGACCGTGGGTATCCAGGCGCGGTAGTCGAACGCCGTCGCCCGCTCCCGGGCGCGGCGGCTCATCTGCCACCACTGCGCGTCGTCGAGGTTGAGTGCCCGCCGGAGGCCGTCCCGGACGTCGTCCGCGTCGGGCCCCGCCAGCACGATGCCCTCCCGCCCGTCGTCGATGTACGTCGCCAGGTCACTGGTGTGGTTGAGCAGGACCGGGCAGCCGGCGGCCAGACTCTCGGGCACCTTCGACGGAAAGCCCGCATCGGCGTAGCCCCCGGTGGGTCGGACCAGCACCGAGAAGTGCGCCGTGCGCAACTCCGCCAGAACGCGGTCGCGCGACACCCGACCCAGAAAGACGATCTGGTCGGTGAGGTCCGCCACGAACGTGTCGTCCAGGTCGGACATGGCAGCGGCCTGCTCCCGGGTCATCCCGGCCACGGTCAGCCGCACCCGCTGACGCGCAGGCTCCGGCAGCCGGCGGATGCCCTCCAGCACCGCGGCGAGGCGGTCCTTGGGCCCTGCGGTGCCGGCGTACAGCAACCGCAGACCGTCCCTCAGTGACGGCGGCGCGGGTTCGCGATAGTCGGCGCAGTCGACCTGGGGCGGCACCACCAGGATGGGGCGGTGCGACCGGGCGAGGCGTCGTTGCAGCGTCGTGGAGATCGCGACGACCCGATCCGCCAACCGTGCCGCGAGCAGGGAGTGCCACCGGTGCCGGATGAAGTAGGGCGTCAGGCGTCCGTGGCGGAACTGTCCGGGCTCGTGCCGTTCGAGCACGTCGACCGTCAACGGACAGCGCATCGTCAGCCGCAACACGATCCAGGTGCTCAGGTTCCACAAGCCCAGCGGGAGGCAGATGCCGGTGACCTCACCGGTGGGTATCCCCGCCCGACGCAGGGCTCTGAGCACGCGAAGTGGGCGGCTCTGCCGGCGCGCCCAGCGCCGGAGTCTCCCGCCCCCGTCGGCGGCGAACAGCGTGATCAGTCGCAGTTCGGGTGGCAGGGTGACCGGCTCGGGTGGGCGTTCGGTGCCGGGCCAGTCGTTCACGATCACGGTCGTCGCGCCCGGGGGAGTCGCGGAGCGGGCCAGTTGGAGCAGCCGGTTCGACATGGCGTCACCGTGCGGGAACCGGTACGCCGCCACCATGACCACTCGTGGCACCGGCTCGCCCGGGGCGATCGACGACCGAGCTGGAGAGGTGAGGGTCTCGTCACTTTTCATGCTTTCCGTTCGTATAAGGCGTGTCTCAAACGTTTGACGGCTATTGCCGGTGTTACTGTACGCACCGATGCGGTTACCGGGCATCAGGGCGCGCCGTCGGTGGCCCACGGTCGACGATGGAGTGTCAGTGCAGCCAGTTCGCCGGGACGACCACGGTCCGAGCGCTCCACCGGTGCGCGCACTGCCGGTCGTCGTGCAGCACTCGGCCGGCACGCCCGGCGCCAACGGGCCACTGACCGCCGTGGGGCGGGTGCTGGATTCCGCCCTCGGCGAGCGGTACGAGTTCGTCCGCATGCATCAGGTCGGCGGCAACGGCGGCCTCAATGTGCCGTTGTTGCGCGAATGGGTCCGGCTCCTGCGGCGGGTGCGACCCGACCTGGTGCACGTGCGCGGCCTGCAGAACGAGGGTTTTCACGGCGTGCTCGCCGCCCGGTTGGCCGGCTGTCCCCGAATCCTGGTCACCGTGCACGGCACCGTGCGGGATCTGAGGCACGCCGGCCGCAGCTGGCGTAGAGCGCTGTTGGCCGGTGGCGCGGAACCGGCCACTCTGCGGATGGCCAGCCACGTCGCCACGGTGTGCGAGTACGCCGCCGGCCGGGACTTCGTGCGGGCACATGCCGGCAGGTTCGTCGGCGTGATCCCCAACGGGGTCCCACTACCCGCCGACGTCGGCAGCGTGCGGAGCACTCGACGTACCGCCCTCAGCCTGGGCCACGAGGACGTGGTCATGATCGCGGTAGCCCGGCTGAACTGGGACAAGGGCTTCGGGGTGCTGGCCGACGCGCTGCGGCGACTGCCGCCGCCACCGGGCCGCCGGGTGCTGCTGGTCGCCGGTGACGGACCGGACCGCGCGGGAATCGCCGAAGCCCTGGCCGATGTCCACGGCACCGAGGTGCGACTGCTCGGCAATCGGCTCGACGTGCCGGACCTCCTCTCGGCCGCCGACATCTTCGTCTTTCCCACCCTGCACGAGAATTTGTCCAACGCGCTGCTGGAGGCGATGGCCCACGCGCTGCCCGTCGTGGCCTCCGCCGTCGGCGGCAACGTCGAGGTGCTGCGCCAGGGAGGCGGTCATCTCGTGCCGGCGGGAGACCCGGTCGCGTTCGCCGCCGCCCTCGAGCCGTTGCTCGACGACGCCGCCGAACGTCGGCACCTGGGGGAGACAGGTCGCAAGGTGGTACACGACGCGTACAGCCTGCCGGTGATGCTCCGGTCCCTCGACGACGTCTACCAGCGCATCCTGCGAGGAGCGGCGTGACCGACGAGCACTGTCCCCGCGTACTGCTGCTCGGCTTCACGGTCGCCGACGACGTGTTCCGAGAGATCGTGGCGCGCGATGTCGTCCTGCCCACCCAGACGCACTCGTTCGCCTGGTCCCTGGTGCGGAGCCTGCGCGCGGCGGGCTGTGGGGTACGTCTGCTCTCGGCGGCACCCGCATCGACATTCCCGCGCAACCGGCAGATCCGTTTCCGCTCGGGGCAGTTCCAGCAGGACGGCGTGCACGGGGAACTGCTCGGCTTCGTCAATCTGCTCGGCCTGAAGCACCTGACCCGGTTCGTTGCCGCCGTACGCGCCGGGTCGCGGACGTTGCGCCGGCACGGCGACGACGTCCTGCTCATCCACGGCGTCCACACGCCGTTCCTGTGGTTCGGTGTCCTGGTCGCGAAGCGCGGCACGGCACGGGTGGTGCCGGTGCTGACCGATCCCCCCGGGGTGGTCCTCCCCTCCGACGGGCGGATCGTCCGCGCGCTGCGCCGGCTGGATCACGCGCTGGTCCGCATGGCGCTGCGTCGCTCCTCCGGCGTCGTGGTGCTCACTGCGGCGCTTGGCGAGGATTTCGCGCCATCGATTCCCCGCCTGGTCATGGAGGGGATCTGCGATCCACCCGCCGCCGGGGCGTCACCGGGCGGACCCGCTGCCGTCCCGTTCCGACCGGACGCCGCCACCCGCGACATCGTCTACGCCGGTGGGCTCACCCGCGCGTACGGTGTCGACCGTCTCGTCGAGGCGTTCCGCGGTATGGCTGACCCGGACCTGCGCCTGCTGCTGTTCGGGCGGGGCGAGCTGGAGGAGTGGGCGCGGACGCAGGCGGAGGCCGATCCCCGGATCTCCCCGCCGGAGCTGCTGGACCGCGCCGCGCTGGTGCGACGCCTTGCCGGCGCGTCGGTGCTGGTGAACCCGCGGCCGGTGGATCAGTCGTTCGTCCGCTACTCGTTCCCGTCGAAGCTGATCGAGTACCTGTCCACCGGCGTTCCGGTGGTGACCACGCGGTTGCCGGGCATTCCGCCCGACTACGAGCCGTACCTGCGCTTCGCCGAGACGGACACGGCCGACGGGCTGCGCGACGCGTTGCGGCACCTGCTGGCGATGCCTCCCGGGGAGAGAGCCGCCCTCGGCTCTGCCGGTGCCGCCTTCGTGCGGGAGACCCGCGGTCCGGCGCCGCAGGGCCGACGCATCCGGTCGTTCCTGGTCGGCCTGTCGGTCGCCCACTCAGGGGATGTGGACACCGCCGAGCAGGGGCGCGGGTCGCCGCTGCACCTCGGGCGGCCGTGAATCGCCCGCGCCGTTCGTCAGGGCGTTCCACAGGTACAGCATCAGCAGGGTGGCGAGGCCGATCATCCCCGGGCGTGACATGCCGAGCTGATTGTTCGCCGGGATGTACGTGACGAGCAGGCACATCTGCACGAAGAGCAGGGTCGGCAGGATGCCGCCAGCGAGGTTGACCGCACGCCAGAGCCCGGCGAAGAACCAGCCCAGCAATGCCATGAACAGGACGGTCCCCGGGAACGTGAGGTCGGAGGCCAGCCAGGGATAGATCGTCGACCAGTACATACCCGCCGGCCATCCCGTCCGGGCCTCGGTACGCGTGGGATAGGCCGGATACCGGTCCGCGTCGACCCCGAAGTACTGGGTGCCGTACGAGGTGACGGCCGGGGTGCTGCCGAGACCGTGCGACCAGACGAACGGTGTGTCGAGGTTGTACGCGAGACCGAGATAGCCATGGGTCGGATAGATCATCAGAGCGGCCACTCCGGTCGCGGCATGCTCGCCGACGATCCGCTCCACTGTCGGGTTGGCACGGACACGGTCCTGGGTGCCGAACTGGTCCACCCGATCGGCCTGGTTGCTGACCAGATAGGCGCAGAAGAGAGCCACGACGACCGCCACCAGCACTGTCGCGCGCCGACGCTTCTTCGTCCGGCCGAGCCGGCCCGGCCCACGCGAGGCGGCGATGAGCAGGCTGGCCGCCATCATGAGCACGAAGTCGCCGAGCCCTTTGAGGGTGCCGATATAGAGGAAGAACAGGCTGTAGACACCGACGCCCGCGATGCCGGCGGCTCGCAGGCCGCTCGACAGCCGTCGCCAGTGGACGACAAGCAGTGGGACGAGCACCGTACCCAGCACGCCGAGCAGAGTGAGAACCTGGATGGCCGGATTCGTGCGCCCGCTGTCCTGCTGCTGCTGGTAGACCGTGAACTTGTTCAGGTAGGCCGCCGCGGGGTTCTGCAGACTGGCGAGGATGCTGCCGGGGCCGGTCGCCCCGTATTCGAGCAGCAGGGCGACGCCGAGCGCGACGTGGTAGATCCCGCCGGCCAGGACGAGCCTGCGGATCCGCCGGATGTCGGTCGACCTCGTCGCGCCGCCGGATCGTCGAGGTGTGCTGCGGCGGTAGAGCTGCGCAGCGTAACCGGCGGCAAAGGCACCGGTGGCGCTGAACACGAATAGGCACAGCTTGGCCGGGTTCGGGACCTGTTGCGCCAGCGCCCCGGCCCAGAAGAAGCCGAATGTCCCCAGCATCCAGCCGACGGCCAGTAGTAGCGGCAACCAGGCGCGCGACGAATGGCGAAAGGGTCCCTGGTGGTGAACGGGCTCCGTGGGAACGGGCGCGGGTGCGTTCCAACGTGTGGTGCTCGGTGCTGTCGTGGTCATCCGGCTGGTGCTCCCGCGTCAGTTCCCGATCCGCCGGGTGCCTCCCGGCCGGGCTGGTTCCACTCGTTCCCGATCTGGTCCGCCGGGTCGACACGTGGATCGACCAGAGGCCTGTCGCCGTGCGAGCAGGTCAGGTCGCGGGCGGGGCATTCCCGATGGTGGTGTCACAAGTGTTGAGGGTTTTATATCAGTGGCCGAAACGATATCTGGCAGCTTTCGCGAATGCCGGTCGCGCACATGGCGGCTCTCCACAGCGCGGGCGGCGTCGGTCGTCTCGTAGCTGGCTCCAAGGTTCCCGATATTGGGTGCAGTCCAACAGTTTCCCGGCGGCTCCCGGTCGCGTTGGGCGATGAAGGGGGTATCGGTCGGGCCGCAGGAGCGGGACAGGGCCACCTTGAAGAGGGGACGCAACGGCATGGTGCGAACCATGGGGGCGCAGCTCGGCTACCGTCGGGACCACCAGTTGCCGGCGGTGAACCTGTGGGGCGGGCTGGGGCTGGTCCTCGTGTGCGTGCTCGCCGCAGTGGCTCCGGTGGCGCCGGCCACTGTGCAGGGGCGGTACGTGTTGATTGCACTACTGCTGATCGTGCCGTCGGCGTGGCGCTGTCTGGGATGGCCGGATCTCCTCGCGGTCGTGTTGGCTGTCTGGGCGAGCGCCGCGGCAATCAGCGTGACCGGGGTGCCGTCGTCTGCCAACGCCCTGTGGGCGTACTGGGGAATGTGCACGCTGTTCGTCGCGGCGCGTGGAGCGGTGACCAACGCCTCGCATTTCGCGTTGGTGGGCTGCGCCTATCTCGGCGGGTGCGTGTGGGCGGCCGTCGAGGTGGTGAGCAGCGCTCGTGGGGTCGACCCCACGATCGACCCGGCTCTGATCCGCGTCGGGATCGGCGCGGTGAACCCGAACTACACAGCCTATTCGCTGGTCACCGGGGTGGTGGTAGCGGTCGCGGTGGCGCGGGCGGGTGGGCTGTCCCGGCGGCTGCGGCTCGCCGTGCTGGCCGCGATCCCGCTGCTGGCTTACGCGGTGGTGTGGAACGGCACCCGGGGCGCGCTCATGGCCCTCGTGTTGGTCGCCGGATATCTGCTCGCGGCTCGGGCCGCGCCCCGGGTCGCGTGGACCTCGATCGCGGTAGCGGCTCCGGCCCTGCTCATCGCCATCCCTTTCGGGGTGTACGGGGACTCACGGCTGCTGTGGTTGCAGGAGTTCTTCGCCCGCAGGGACGACAACATGTCGGGGCGGCTCTATCTGTGGGCGCTGGCCCGGCAGGTGTGGGAGGGCCACATCTGGACGGGCATCGGGCCGGGCATGTTCCCGACCGTCACCGGCATCGGAGCGCACAGCGTTCCGTTGACCATCGCCGTGGAGTTGGGCGCTGTCGGGCTGGCGCTGTTCGCCGCGCTCGGGGTGGCGGTGCTGGTCGGGCCGGCGGGCTCGGGCACGGTCGGCAAATGCCTCGCCGGCGTGTTGGTCCTGGCGTGGCTGCCGATCCTCTTGTCCGGTCACTGGGAACTGTCTCCCGCCGGTTGGTTGGTCGCGGCGCTGTGGTCGCGGATGTCACCAGGGACGTGGCGGTGGGCGGCCAAGGGAACGTCGATACTGCCGAGGTCGGGAACGATGGCCGGACGGCACAGGGCCGACGAGGACGTGCCGCCCGTGATCTCTTCGCCCACTTCGATCTTCCCCGTCCGCGCTGGCTCGTCGTGACGCTGGGTGCGAGATGTTTTCCGAATCGATCGGAAACGCAGTGGGCTCTAGTCCGCGAACGCAATTCGTCTTGGCCCGCGCCACGATTAAGTGTCCGATTCACATTGGACGTCCGGATCGATTCGCTGCTGGTCATGCCTTGTGGTCGAATCGCGACGGAGTGCGTATCTGTGGAGGTCGCCTCTCGTTATCCCGGATGCTGAAACTGGCCGATTTGGCCCTTGCTCCGGGACGGGTGCGCGGGCGCCCCGTGACTCTCTCGTCGAGTCGTCGGGTTGCGGACCGGCGCAGCGACGACACGGGAGAATCAATGAATTTTGCAACCACCGGACGCCGTGTTCTCATCACCGGCGGTACGGGTTCCTTCGGCCAGACCATGGTGCGCCGGCTCCTCGACCGTGGTGCCGGCGAGGTCCGGGTGCTGAGCCGGGACGAGGCCAAACAGGACGCCATGCGTCGGCTGCTCGGCGACGAGCGGGTCCGCTACTACGTCGGAGACGTGCGCGACTACGACTCGGTGCTCAAGGCCAGTCGGGGCATCGACTACGTCTTCCACGCGGCAGCCCTCAAGCAGGTGCCGTCGTGTGAGTTCTTCCCGCTGGAGGCCGTCCGGACCAACGTGCTGGGCAGTACCAACGTCATCGAGGCCGCCGAGCGCAACGGCGTCGGATCGGTCGTCGTGCTCAGTACGGACAAGGCCGTCTACCCGGTCAACGCGATGGGCATGAGCAAGGCGCTGATGGAGAAGGTCGCCCAGGCGCACGCCCGGAACAACCCGAACAGCTCGACCACCGTGTCCTGCGTCCGGTACGGCAATGTCATGTACTCGCGTGGATCGGTGATCCCGCTGTTCGTCGAGCAGATCAAGGCCGGCCGGGCACCGACCGTGACCGACGTGGGGATGACCCGGTTCCTGATGTCGCTCGCCGACTCGGTCGAGCTGGTCGAGCACGCCTTCCACCACGCGCGACCCGGTGACATCTTCATCCGCAAGGCCGCCGCCTGCACGGTCGGCGACCTGGCCGAGGCGGTGTGCCAGCTCTTCGACGTGCCCACCAAGCTCGACGTGATCGGCGTGCGACACGGTGAGAAGCAGGCCGAGACGCTCGCCAGCAGGGAGGAACTCGCCCAGGCCGAGGATTTCGGCGACTTCCTCCGGGTGCCGCTGGACGCCCGTGACCTCAACTACGCGCTGTACGTCTCCGAGGGCGACCTCGGCGGCGGGCCGAGCGAGGACTTCAACTCGGCCAACGCGCCGCAGCTCGGCGTACCCGAGATCATCGCGCTGTTGAAGACGCTGCCCGAGGTACGCGCGGAGCTGGCGCTGCGGGACCCGGTGCTGGCGTGCTGAGGCTCGCCGTCACCGGTGCCGGAGGATTCCTCGGCTGGCACGTGCGGGTGCTGCTGCGGGCGCTGAACTGGCCGGAACCGGTCGTGCTTACCCGGACCGACCTCACCGATCCCGGCGTGGTCGCCGCCAAGGTGGCCGGGGTGGAGCGTGTGCTGCACCTGGCCGGCGTCAACCGGGGCGAGCCGGCCGATGTCGCGGCCGGGAACGTTCAACTCGCCGCGCAGCTCGCCGAAGGTCTCAAGCGGTGTGGGAACCCGCCGGCACGGGTTGTCTACGCGAACTCCGTGCAGGCCGGCAACGGCACCCCGTACGGCGACGCCAAGGCCACCGCCGCGCGGGTGCTGGCGGCCACCGGCATCACGGTCGACGACGTGTTGCTGCCGAATCTGTACGGCGAACACGGACGTCCGTACTACAACTCGGCCGTGGCGACGTTCTGCCGGGTGCTCGCCGAGGGCGGCCGGCCGGAGGTGCACGCCGACCGCGAGTTGGGCCTCGTGCACGTCACCGACGCGGCCGCGCGGCTCATCGGTGTACCGGCCGGCGGCTCGTGGGATCCGGCCATGCCGCCGGTGCGGATCGGCGTGCAGGCACTGGCCAGCCTGTTGACCGGCATGGCCGCGACGTACCGGACCGGGGAGTTCCCGTCCCTGGTGAGCCGGCACGACGTACGGCTGTTCAACACCTACCGGTCGCACTGCTTCCCGGCGCACTATCCGCTCGCGCTGCCCCGCCGGGCCGACGCCCGGGGTGAGCTGGTCGAGACGGTCAAGGCGCACGGCGGCGCCGGCCAGACGTTCTGCTCCACCACCCGCCCCGGCATCACCCGAGGTGAGCACTTCCACCTGGCGAAGGTGGAACGGTTCGTGGTGCTGCGCGGCTCGGCCGAGATCAGTCTGCGCCGGGTGGACGACACCGAGGTGCTGCGGTTCCCGGTCAGCGGCGACGAGCCGGTGCTGGTGGACATGCCCACGATGTGGGTGCACAAGCTGGTCAACACCGGCTCGGACGACCTGGTGACGATGTTCTGGACCAACGAACTGTTCGATCCGGACCGACCGGACACCTGGCCTGAGCCGGTGGAGGCGACCCGGACGGCGCCGGTGGCGGTCGGCGCGTGAAGGTTGGCCTGATCAGCCAGTGGTATCCCCCCGAGGGGGCGTTCATCCCCGGCAACCTGGCGAGCGGGCTCGCCGGCCGGGGCCACCAGGTCCGGGTGCTCACCACCTTCCCGAGCTACCCGTACGGCCGGATCTACCCCGGCTGGCGGCAGCGCTGGGGGTATCGGGAGACCGAGGGGCCGGTGGCGGTCCGGCGGGTGCCGGCCTATCCGAGTCATGACGCCTCCGCCCTGCGCCGGGCGGTGAGTCTCCTGTCGTTCGGTGCCAGCAGCGCGCTGCCCGGGGCACGGTGGCTCGCCGACGTCGACGTCACGTACGTCTACCACCCACCGCCCACGGCCGTCGCCGCCGCGGCGTTGCTGCGCGCCGCCCGGCGGACACCGATCGTGCTGCACGTGCAGGACCTGTGGCCCGATTCGGTGACGCATTCCGGCATGGCACCCACCGGCCGGGCCGGTCGCTCGCTGGAGGGGGCCGTCGGCGCGCTGATGCGTGCGACGTACCGGTTGGCGGACACCATCGTGGTGATCTCCCCGACGATGGCCGAGCGGGTGGTGGCGGGAGGCGCCGACCCGGACCGGGTGCGCGTGGTCTGGAACTGGACCGACGACGCCCTGTTCCGGCCGGTGCCGGTCACCGCCGAGGCCCGTGCGGTGCTGGGTCATCGCGGACGGTGCACAGTGATGTTCGCCGGCAACCTCGGGCTCCTGCAGGGCCTGGACACGGCCATCCGGGCGGCGGCCTCCGCCCGGGACCGATTGGACCTGGTGCTTGTCGGTTCCGGCGCGGGCGAGGACGCGGCCCGTCGGCTCGCGGCCGACCTGGGCGCCGACAATGTGCGGTTCGTCGGTCGACACCCGCCCGATCAGATGGCGCAGCTGTCCGCGGCGGCGGACTGGCAGTTGGTGTGCCTGCGGGACGTGCCCGCCCTGCGGGCCGCCGTCCCGTCGAAGCTCCAGGCCGCGTTGGCCTGCGGCATTCCGGTGATCGCGGCGGCGGGCGGCGACACCGCGGCCCTCGTCCGCTCGGCCGGGCTCGGTCTCGTCTGCCCACCGGAGGACTGGCGGGCGCTCGCCGACCAGTTCGTGGCGGCAGCCGACGTGCCTACCGACGCGCGTCGCGAGATGGGCCGCCGGGCCCGACACACCTACCAGGAGCGGATGTCGCTGCGGGTGGGCGTCGACCAGTTCGAGGACATCCTGACCAAGGTTGCTGCGGAGAAAGGACGGGCATGACCAGGATCATGACGGTGGTCGGAACCCGACCGGAGATCATTCGGCTGTCCCGGGTGCTCGCCCGGCTCGACGACACGGTCGACCACGTTCTGGTCCACACCGGCCAGAACTGGGACCCGACGTTGTCCGACGTGTTCTTCACCGAGCTGCGGCTGCGCCAGCCCGACCGGTTCCTGGAGGTCGACACCTCGTCGCTCGGCCGGGTCCTCGGGGGTGTGCTGGTCGGCATGGAGCAGGCGATCGCCGAGCTGCGCCCGGACGCGCTGCTGGTGCTGGGCGACACCAACAGTTGCATCGCCGCGCTGATGGCGAGGCGGATGCGGGTGCCGGTGTATCACATGGAGGCCGGGAACCGCTGCTTCGACCTGAACGTGCCGGAGGAGACCAACCGCCGGCTGGTCGACCACGTGGCTGACTTCAACCTCGTCTACACCGAACACGCCCGGCGCAATCTGCTCGCCGAGGGTCTGCACCCGCGCCGCATCCTGCACACCGGGTCGCCGATGCGGGAGGTGCTGGAGCACTACCGGACATCGATCGCCGGCTCGACCATCCTCCGGCAGATGGAACTGGATCCGGGCGGGTACTTCCTGGTCAGCGCGCACCGGGAGGAGAACGTGGACCGCCCCGACCGACTCCGCCGGCTGCTGGACTGCCTGGTCGCGGTGCGTGACCGATGGGGATTGCCGGTGCTGGTCTCCACCCACCCACGGACCCGCAAACGGCTGGAGGCGCTGGCCCCGGACGCCACCGCGCTGGACGGCATCGCCTTCCACGAGCCGTTCGGTCTGCTCGACTACGTGCACCTGCAGACCATGGCGTACTGCACCCTGTCGGACAGCGGGACCGTCAGCGAGGAGGCGGCCATCCTCGGCTTCCCCGCTGTGACGTTGCGCGAGTCGATCGAACGGCCGGAGGCTCTCGACGCCGGCGGCATCATCATGACGGGTCTCGACCCGCAGGGCGTGGTCGAGGCGGTCGAGGTGACAGTGGCCCAGGTGGCCGAGCAGGGGGTCCCCTGCCCGGTCGACTACCAGGTGCCGGACACCTCCCGGCGGGTCGTCGACTTCATCCTCTCCACCGTCCGCCGGCACCACGACTGGGCGGGCATCCGCCGCTGAAGCAGGCAGCGCCGAACCCGGCAGCGCCGGACAGTCGGCAGGGCCGGGTCACCGCGTCGAGCGGTGACCCGGCCCTCCGGCCATCGTCAGCGTGACTGCAGCGGTACGCCCAGCGGACCGTTCACCACCGGAAGCGTCGGCTGGGTGCAGAGCAGGGCGAGCTGCTCGACGACCTTCGCCGGCCCGGCGTACGGGTCGAGCCCACGCACCTCCCTCGGGTCCAGCGCCGGCACCGTCACGTGCGACACCAGAGGATGCAACGGTCGGGCGTCGATCTCGCCAGCCCCGAGGAGGTCCTCGTGCAGCTTCTCGCCGGGCCGTAGGCCCGTGTAGACGATCGGAACGCTGCTGGTGGAGTGTTCGGCCATCTGCCGGGCCAGGTCGGCGATCCGCACCGGCTCGCCCATGTCCAGCACCAGAGCCTCCCCGTCCCGACCGATCTCGGCGGCCTGGAGGACCAGATGGACGGCTTCCTGGACGGTCATGAGATAGCGGGTCACGTCCGGATGGGTGACGGTCAGCGGGTTGCCGGCCTCGATCTGCCGTTGGAAGGCTGTCACCACCGAACCCCGACTGCTCAACACGTTGCCGAACCGGACACTGAGGAACGTGCCCGGGAACCGCGACGCGGCGTGCGCGGTCAGCAGCTCGGTGATCCGCTTCGAGTAGCCGAGGACGCTGATCGGATTGGCTGCCTTGTCCGTGGAGATGTTCACGAACTTGGCCACGTCCCGGCAGGCGTCGAGCACCGACAGGGTGCCCCAGACGTTCGTCTTGACCGCCTCGCCGGGGTGCCGCTGGAGCAGGGTGAGGTGCTTGAGCGCCGCCGCGTGGAAGATCACGTCCGGCCGGCGTTCCCGGATGACCCGGCGGATGCCCTCGTCGTCGCGAAGGTCGGCGAGGATCAGCTCCGGGCCGTCGAGCAGGGCACGCCCGGCCAGCGACATCTGGAGGCTGTGCAGGGCCGTCTCGTCGCGGTCCAGCATCATCACCTCACCCGGGTCGGCCTTCATGACCTGTCGGCACAGTTCCGAGCCGATCGAGCCGCCGGCGCCGGTGATCAGGATCCGCAGGCCGGTGAGGCTGTTGCCGCTCAGTGGCAGGTCGGCGACGACCTGGCGGCGGCCGAGCAGGTCGCTGATCTGCACGTCGCGGACGTCGGTGACGGTGATCCGGTGGTCCACCAGGTCCCGGACGGGCGGCAGCACCTTGAAGGCGGCGCCCGTCTCGAGGGTCGCCTCGCGGATCTGACGGATCAGGGCGGCGTCGGCGTTGGCGACCGAGAAGATCACGGCACCGGCGCCCGTGCGTCGGACGGCAGTGCCGACGTCGTGTCGGCCGCCCAGCACCCGTACCCCGCCAACGCGCAGGTCGCGCTTCTCCGGATCGTCGTCGAGCGCGCCGACCGGCAGGTAGTGTCCGCGCGGGTCGCCGAGCATGGCCCGCAGCAGGCCCTGGCCCGCGTCGCCCATACCGAACAGCAGCACCGGCGTCGCCGAGTGGACGTCGGGGCGCATGGCGAGATCGTGGCGGTGCCGGTACGCGAACCGCGCGGCGAGCATGAACAGCACGGCCAGGGCGCCGCCGATGAGGGGGGTGCTGGCGGGTACCGGTCGCTCGGCGAGCGGCAACAGACCCACCGTCAGGATGCTCGCGATCATGATCGCCGTGCCGGCGACGTGCTGGACCTCGTGGAGGCTGCCGACAGGGTGCCGGCCCGAGCGGAGCCGCCGCACCGGAACCAACCCCGCGTGCAGGACCGCCGCGATTCCGCCGAGGGTCACCGCGCGCGTCAGTTGGCCCGTGGTGAGGGTGAACTCGTAACGCGCCCAGGTGGCCAGCACAACCCCGACGATCCAGGCGCCGGCGTCCGCGCCGAGGAGAACACACGCCCGAGGCACCGCCCCCCATCGCGCTCCGGCCCTTTCCGAGCGTGGTTCTCTTTCGATGTGCCGCTGCGGCATGTGTGTCCTCGTCCCAATCGTTCGGCCGCCTGACCGGCGGCTTTGTGCCTTATGTAGTGATACCTCCTCTTTATTGATCAGTTGTCTTTTTCACGTACCGCCTCGCCGGGTGCTGTGGTCAGCTCCGGAGATCGACCGGACGTGACATCCGGACGAATCGGGCAAAGCCTCCGGCCGTTCCGGCCTCGGTTGTCGGGCCGATCCGATAGCAGCGGGTAACCGGCACGACCTGGGCCAGCGCTGCGGCGAGACCCGGGCCGGGCGCCCCTGCGGCGAGACGCAGGGACGGGCCGACGACCCGGACGCTCGCCGTGCCGGTCGCCCACCCGATCCGAAGATCCCCGAAGCCGTACGCCGTGTGGTGCGCCGCGAACGACGGCCAGTCGAGCAGACGGACGGTGGGGTCGGGGGCGACTCCGTCGAGCCGTACCTCGGTCCACTGGGCGTACGACTCGTCGGTGAAGCCGCGTCGCTCGTAGAGGCGGCGCGCCCGGGGGTTGCCCGACGACACGTCCAGCGCGAGGTCGGCGCACCCGAGTTGGCGTGCCAGGTCGTACCCGTCGTCGAGCAGCAGCCCGCCCCACCCTCGTCCCCGCTGTCCCGCGGCGACCGCTATGCCGTTGAGGAAGAGTCGCCTGCCGATCACCCGCCAGTCGGCGACCGCCCGTACCCGGGAGGAGTCGCGGACGCAGCGGAGCACGACCGTGCGGAGGCCGCTGGGCGGGGCGACGGCGGCGCCGAGAAAGGCGGCGAAGGTCGCGGCGTGGTACGGCGTCAAGCCCGCGCACTCGGCGGGTATGGACTGGCGGAGCAGTTCCACGATCCCGTCGAGGTGCGGATCGGTCGGCTCGTCGACGGTGGTGATGCCGGTCCGCGACACCAGGACGGTCACGTCAGCATCCGCTCCCGGTCGAGGTCGAGCATCTGCGCGGACGGATCCGCCGCGACGCCGGCACCGGTGAGGACCGCGCGGACGGTGCGGCCGATGATCCGCAGCTCCAGTCCGAGCGACCAGTTCGTGACGTAGACGACGTCGAGTTCCAGACGCTCGTTCCAGGCAAGCCCGTTGCGTCCGTGGATCTGCGCCAGTCCGGTGATCCCCGGGGGTACCTCGAAGCGCAGCCGCTCCCGGTCGGTGTAGAACGGGTCGTACCGGGGCAGCAGCGGACGTGGCCCGACCAGGCTGAGCTCACCCTTGAGCACGTTGACCAGCTGGGGCAGCTCGTCGATGCTCGCCCGTCGCAGCAGCAGACCGATGCCCTTGCAGCGTTCTCCGTCCGGCAGGAGCACGCCGTGCGCGTCGCGCTCGTCGGTCATCGTGCGCAGCTTGTAGACGGTGAACGGGCGGCCCGCCTGGCCGGTCCGTTGCTGGCGGAACAGGACCGGCCCGCCGAGTCGCAGGCGGATCAGGATCGCGGCCAGGGCCAGCACCGGAGAGAGCGCGACCAGGATGGTCAGGCTCACCACGACGTCGATGAGCCGTTTGATCCGACGTTGTGTGTCGAGTGTCGCGGTGCTCATGCGACACCTGCCCGGTACGCCGGGAAGTAGCCGCTGGACTCCAGGTCCTCGGCCGTGCGGTCGAGCCGTCGGGCCCGCGCGGCGACCAGTTCCCGGTAGCGATCCGGGGCGATGACGACCGAGCCCGTCCAGAACGGGGTGCGGGCACCGCCGAACGAGCGCTTGAACTGGAAGAGCCCGTCGTCGGCGCGGACGCCGCCGCCGAGGTGGACCAGCCGGCACCCGTGCTCCGTGGCCCACTCCAGGATGCTCCAGACCAGCAGGTTGTTGGCGCCGGCGCGCGCGGCGAGCGGGTCGGACCCGGCCAGGTGGTAGTGGGCCCGGTCCCGGTGCCGCAGCACGAGGGCGGCCGCCACCACGGCGCCGTCGGCATCGCGGATCTCCGCGATGGACAGCGCCTTGTCCAGCCCGGCGGCCAGCTGCCGGTAGTAGCGGTCCGGGAACAGATACCAGGGCTGACTGCCCAGTCGGACCATTGTCGACTCGTAGAGCCGGCGGAAGGGCGCGCCGGGAAGCAGGTCCTCCTGCCGGGCGGGACGGACGGTGCCGGTCAGACCACTCCTGCGGGCCTTGCGGATGGCGGTGCGGGATCGGCCCTCCATGCCGCTCCACACGTCGTCCGGCCCCTGCGACACGTCGACGGTGACGGTGTCGGCCCGGCGGGTCAGCTCGACGGACCCGAGCCCCCGGACCGCCTCGACCGAGGCGGAATCCAGCGGCGAGAAGCGCAGGAAGAGCGCGACGACTGCGGAGTCCTGCCAGTATGCGACCGCACGGGACCAGAAGCGGACCAGGTCCGCGGTAGTGGACCCGGCGTCGACGTGTAGCCCCGAGTAGCCGTACGGGCTCGCGGCGTCGGCGTCGGTGTCGCTCACCGGCCGCAGTACGTGGGGCAGCATGAGCCGGTCGTGCTCGTGGATCATCTGCCAGCTGCCCGATTCGGTCCCGGCGGCCGCCCGGCCGTAGCCGGCGGTGAAGTAGACGTCAGGGCAGGAGGCGTCCAGTACGGCGGCCGGAGCGCCGGTGCCGGTCACCGTGAATCCGCTGGTCACCGGCGGCTCAGGAACTCGTCGATGGCCCGGCGGACCCGTTCGCCCTCGTGTTCGGCCATCGCCGAGCCGCTGGGCAGGGTGAGGCCGGTGGCGAAGAGCCGTTCCGCCGCGCCGGTGAGCACGGCCTGCGCCCCGGCGTGCACCGGTTGCAGGTGCATCGGCTTCCACACCGGACGCGTCTCGATGTCCTGGGTGGCGAGGTGGGCTGCCAGCTCCCCGGGCCACCACCCGGAGATCTCCGGCTCCACCACGATGGTGGTCAGCCAGCAGTTGGCGCCTGGATCGCCGTCGCCGAGCAGTCGGACCCCCGGGCACGCGGCGAACAGTTTGGCGTACTGGTCACGCAACTCGTGGCGGCGACGGATCATGCCGTCCAGCCGCGACAGCTGTGCCCTCCCGATCGCGGCCAGCACGTTGCTCAACCGGTAGTTGTAGCCGATGTCGGTGTGTTCGTAGTGCACGACGGGCTGTCGTGCCTGCGTTGCCAGGTACCGGGCGCGGGCCGCGAGTTCGGCGTCGTCGGTGAGCAGCATGCCGCCGCCGGACGTGGTCATGATCTTGTTGCCGTTGAAGGACAGCACCCCGGCCCGGCCGAATGACCCGGCGGCCCGGCCGGACCGGGTGGCGCCGAGCGCCTCGGCGGCGTCCTCGATGACCGGATGGCCGGCACGGGCGCACACCGGAAGCAGGCGGTCGTAGTCGGCGCAGACGCCGAACATGTCCACCGGTACGACCGCGGCGACCTGTCGTTGCTCGGCGCCGAGCCGGTCGAGCAGCGCCTCGAGCAGGTCCACGTCGATGTTGCCGGTCATCGGGTCGCAGTCGACGAAGATCGGTTCGGCGCCGGTGTAGACGGCGGCGTTGGCGGTGGCCGCGAAGGTCAGGGTCGGCATGACGACCACCTGCCCGGGGCCGGCGCCGACAGCCAGCAGCGCCAGGTGCAGGGCGGCCGTCCCGGAGTTGGTGGCCACGGCGTACGACGTGCCGATCCGCTCCGCCAGCTCGGCCTCGAAGGCGTCGACATCCGGACCCAGCGGCGCGACCCACCCGGAGCGGATGGCGGCCAGCGCGTACGACTCCTCAAGCTGACCGACGTCGGGCGGGGAGAGGTAGACCTTGCTCATGCTCGGATGACTCCCGCCGTCGCCGGGCCAAACTGACAAACCGGTTTTACCATCGGTCCAGCTCCCATACCTGCGTTTCCGCTATTCGAGGCTGTTTCCGGGATATTCCACTCGTCGCGGGGGTCCCGGTCCCGGAAGGCTCTTCACGTCGAGCCCTCGTCAGCGACGGCTACAGTGCTGCGAGCCGCGCCCACCGGTGGGCTCAACGCGCGAAGGGAGCCTGTGGGTGCTGCATCTGAGGGTGATCGCTCCGACGGACCAGTCGGAGGCGGTGGCCGACCTGCTGGCCGCCGACCCCGGCGTGACCCACCTGGTGGTGCTGCCCGGTGCCGCCCGCCAGCCTCGCGGTGACCTCATCGAGTGCGACGTGGTCCGGGAGAGCGCCGACGCCGTCCTCCAGGGCCTTCAGCGCCTCGGTGTGGACGCGCGCGGTGGGATCGCCGCCGACGACGTCGAGCTGACCATCTCCGCGGCGGCCGACCGGGCGGCCGAGCGGGCGCCTGGCAGCGGCGCGGACGCCGTGGTCTGGGACGAGATCGCCGCGAAGACCGGTGAGCAGACCGAGCTGTCCGGCACCTATCTGGTGCTGATCGTGGTGGCCACCATGATCGCGGGCATCGGTGTGCTGCTCGACCAGCCGATCCTCATCGTCGGGGCGATGGTGGTCGGGCCGGAGTTCGGCCCCCTCGCCGCGCTCTGCGTGGCGCTGCTACGCCGTCGCCTCGACGTGATCGGCCGCTCGGTGCAGGCCCTCACGGTCGGCTTCCTGGCGGCCATGGTGGCGACCGTGCTGAGCACCTGGGCGCTGACCGCCGCGGGCCTGGTCAGCAAGGAGATGCTGCTCGCCGATCGACCGCTCACCGACTTCATCTGGCGACCGGACGCGCTGTCCTGGGTGGTCGGCCTGCTCGCCGGTGTGGCCGGCATGCTCTCGCTGACCTCGAAGAAGTCGGGCAGCCTGGTCGGGGTGCTGATCTCGGTCACCACCGTGCCGGCCGCGGCGAACGTGGCGGTCGCCGCCGCCTACCGGGTGTGGGACGAGGCCGCCGGCTCGGCCCTCCAGTTGGTGATCAACCTCTGCGCGATCGTCCTGGCCGGCCTGCTCACCCTCGTGGTGCAGCAGCTCTGGTGGTGGAACCTGGCTCGTCGGTCCCGCCGTCGAGCAGCCGGGTGAGCAGCGTCCGCAACGGGATCGACTCACCGTCGCGTCCGCCCGCACCTACCACCAGCGGTGGCGGACTGGGCTCCGGGTCGACGCCGAGGAGCCGGGCCCGCAGGCCACCCGGCACGGTCAGCAGATGGAACCGCCCGGCCACGTCCACCGCCCGGGTCTCGGCCCGGTCGACGTACCAGCCGGTCAGGCCGGTCCGATAGCGACCGCGCCCGTCGTAACCCCTGGCGACCAGCCGCGTGGTGGGCAGCCCGCGCCGGGCGGCCTCGGCCACGAACCAGGCCACCAGCTTCGCGGCCTGCGCCTGCTCGGCGGCTCGCCGCCGCGCGTCCGCGTCGGCGTGCGCCCGCACCGCGTGCTGCTGCCGCTCCCGCCACTCACGGCCGTCGTCCTCACCCACGAGGCGACGGTACGCCCCGACTCAGTCCAGCACGGCCCGCAGGGTGTGCCGGGCGGTGTCGGCCATCACCGGGTTGGTGTCGACGTAGTACGGCAGCGCGTTGATCGCCTGCGCCAGGGCCCACCCACGCCCCCGATCCCAGGTGGCGTCGTCCACGCCCACCGCCCGCCGGTACGTCTGGCGCGTGCCAGGAACGTCCACCTGGTCGGCATGCCTCCGCATCGCGAGATCATCACCCAGGAACGGGCGGAAACGCGCCCCGTCTTCCGGCCGCCCGCAAGGGGGAGTGGGCGACAACTTCAGATCTTGGACAGTTTCCGTTGAGCACGAACGGAAACTGTCCAAGATCTGGACCGCAATCGGGCGCGTTGTCGGCGCGTAGCCCTTTCGGCGGCTGACCGATCAGGCCAGGCCAGCGCGGCGCAGAGCCTCCGCCATCGCGTCGTTCGCCGGTGCCGGCGCACCCTGTCGCTGCTGCCCGCCCCGTGCGCCCTGCCCGCCCCGTGCGCCCTGCCCGCCGCGAGCGCCGGACCCGCCCTGGCCACCGGACCTGCCCTGGCCACCGCGTCCACCGGACCCGCCCTGGCCACCACCGGACCCACCGGACCCGCCCTGGCCGCCGCGACCGGCCTGCGGTCCGCGCTGCGCCGGGCCGCCGCGCCCCTCCTGGCTCGTCCGACCACCGGCGGCCGGCTCGTCCTCCAGGCGCAGGGTCAGAGAGATGCGCTTTCGGGGTACGTCCACGTCGAGCACCCGTACCTTGACCACGTCGCCGGACTTCACCACCTCACGGGGGTCCTTCACGAACGTCCGGGACATCGCCGACACGTGTACCAGGCCGTCCTGGTGCACGCCGACGTCCACGAACGCGCCGAAGGCGGCCACGTTGGTGACCACGCCCTCCAGCACCATGCCCGGCGTCAGGTCGCTGATCTTCTCCACGCCCTCGACGAAGGTGGCGGTGCGGAACTCCGGCCGTGGGTCGCGTCCCGGCTTCTCCAGCTCGGCGAGGATGTCGGTGACGGTGGGCAGGCCGAACCGTTCGTCGACGAAGTCGGTGGCACGCAGCCCGCGCAGGATGGCGCTCCTGCCGATGACCGCGCGCAGGTCCTGCCCGGTGCTGGCGAGGATGCGCCGCACCACCGGGTACGCCTCGGGGTGCACGCTCGACGAGTCCAGAGGGTCGTCCCCGTCGGGGATACGCAGGAAGCCGGCGCACTGCTCGAACGCCTTCGGCCCGAGCCGGGCCACCTTCTTCAGCTCGGTCCGCGACCGGAACGGCCCGTTGGCGTCCCGGTGCAGCACGATGTTCTCGGCCAGCCCGGCCCCGATCCCGGAGACCCGGGTCAGCAGCGGCGCGGAAGCCGTGTTGACGTCCACCCCGACGGCGTTCACGCAGTCCTCCACCACCGCGTCCAGCGACCGGGACAGCTTCACCTCGGACAGGTCGTGCTGGTACTGGCCGACGCCGATCGAGCGCGGATCGATCTTGACCAGCTCGGCGAGCGGGTCCTGGAGGCGGCGGGCGATGGACACGGCCCCGCGCAGCGACACGTCCATACCCGGCAGCTCCTGCGAGGCGTACGCGGAGGCGGAGTAGACCGACGCGCCGGCCTCGGAGACCATCACCTTCGTCAGGTTGAGCTGCGGGTGTCGCTTGATCAGGTCGGCGGCCAGCTTGTCGGTCTCCCGGGAGGCGGTGCCGTTGCCGATCGCGATCAGCTCCACGTCGTGCGCGCCGGCCAGCCGGGCGAGGGTCTCGATCGACGCGTCCCACTGCCGGCGTGGCTCGTGCGGATAGATCGTGTCGGTGGCGAGGACCTTGCCGGTGGCGTCGACCACGGCGACCTTCACCCCGGTCCGCAGGCCCGGGTCCAGGCCCATCGTCGGCCGCGTACCGGCCGGCGCGGCGAGCAGCAGGTCGCGCAGGTTGGTCGCGAAGACCCGCACGGCCTCCTCCTCGGCCGCCTGCCACAGCCGCATCCGCAGGTCGGCCCCGAGGTGGATGAGGATTCGCGTGCGCCACGCCCAGCGGACCGTGTCGGCCAGCCAGCGGTCGGCGGGGCGGCCGGCGTCGGAGACACCGAACCGGCCGGCGACCACCGCCTCGTACCGGCTCGGGCCCGTCGGCACGGCGTCCGCCTCGCCGGCCTCCTCGGGCTCCAT
The DNA here is from genome assembly GCF_043197485.1 of Micromonospora sp. NPDC049102. Classification (NCBI taxonomy): domain Bacteria; kingdom Bacillati; phylum Actinomycetota; class Actinomycetes; order Micromonosporales; family Micromonosporaceae; genus Micromonospora; species Micromonospora sp. NPDC049102. The sequence goes on from NZ_JBICTE010000028.1 coordinate 50,360, forward strand.
GGTCAGGTCGAGCACGCCCTCCTTCTCGCCCCGGAACATCGCCAGGATGCGGTGCGAGGGCAGCTTCGGGTACGGCTCGGAGAAGTCGAAGTAGTCCGCGAACTTCGCGCCGGCGGTCTCCTGACCATCGCGTACCCGGGACACCAGACGGCCCCGCGACCACATCTGCTCGCGCAGCGTGCCGATCAGGTCGGCGTCCTCGGCGAAGGTCTCGATCAGGATCGCCCGCGCGCCCTCCAGAGCGGCGGCGGCGTCGGCGACGCCCTGATCGGCGTCGACGAACCCGGCGGCGGTGGCCTTCGGGTCCTGGGACGGGTCGGCCAGCAGCGTCTCCGCCAGCGGCGCGAGGCCGGCCTCGCGGGCGATCTGCGCCCGGGTCCGCCGCTTCGGCTTGTACGGCAGGTAGATGTCCTCCAGCCGCGACTTCGAGTCGGCGGCCACGATCTGCGCTTCCAGCGCCTCGTCCAGCTTGCCCTGGCCGCGGATCGACTCCAGTACGGCGGCCCGTCGCTCGTCCAGCTCCCGCAGGTAGCGCAGCCGCTCCTCCAGGGTGCGCAGCTGGGTGTCGTCGAGCAGGCCGGTGGCCTCCTTGCGGTAGCGGGCGATGAACGGCACGGTGGCACCGCCGTCGAGCAGCTCCACGGCCGCCCGCACCTGACGCTCGGCCACGCCGAGCTCGTCGGCGATCCGCTGATGAACAGACTGGGTCACGATCTCGATCCGCCTTCGACTCGATCCGCCTTCGAAAAGCGGCTACCGCCTGCATTCTGCCGGGCGCCCCCGACCGCCGTCGTCGCGCCCGGCCGGTCGTGCGTCGCGTCGTCGCGCCTCCGCGCCCGTGCCGGGTCGATCCCTCGACCGACCCCACCGGGCCTGCGCTAGCGTGGCGATCATGGAATCACCTGCGGAGCCGCGCGCCCGGCGGCTCTTCGGCGGCAGTGCCCGCGCCCTCGGCGACCTCACGGCCAACCCGTTCCGCGCCGACCGGGACCGGATCGTCGGCTCGCCGTTCTTCGCCCGACTCGGCGGGGTGACCCAGGTGATCAGCCCGGTCGGCTCCGGGCTGCTGGTGCACAACCGGCTCACGCACAGCCTCAAGGTCGCCCAGGTGGCCCGGTCGATCGCCGAGCGGCTGACGGGCGACGACAGGTGGCACGACCTGCTGGACAAGCTCGGTGGCCTCGACCCCGACGTGGTGGAGGCGGCCGCGCTCGCCCACGACCTCGGCCACCCGCCGTTCGGCCACCTGGGGGAGCGGGTGCTCGACCGGCTGGCCCGCCAGCGCCTCGGCCTCGCCGACGGGTTCGAGGGCAACGCGCAGTCGTACCGGATCGTCACGAGCACCGAGATCCGGGGCGCGGCCACCACCGGGTTGGACCTGACCGCCGCGGTCCGCGCGGCGATGCTGAAGTACCCGTGGACGAGGCTGGACTACCCCGACCCCCACCCGCGCCTCCTGGACCCGCCGCCGCGTGGCGCCACCCCACCGCCCGACGACCCGGAGAGCGGCTCGTTGAAGTTCGGGGCGTACCGGACCGAGCTGGACGACCTGCGGCAGGCCCGGGAGCCGTTCGCCGGCCGTATTCCGGACTGGCAGCAGACCGTCGAGGGGTCCGTCATGGACACCGCCGACGACATCGCGTACGCCATCCACGACGTGGAGGACTTCTACCGGGTCGGTGTGCTCCAGCAGGGCGCGGTGTCCGCCGAGCTGATGGCCTGGCAGCGCGAGAGCGGGCACTTCCGGGCGATCACCGACGCGGCGCTGGCCACCTCGGCCCGCCGGCCCGGCGCGGCCATCGAGCGGCTACGCCGGCAACTGCACCGCAAGGACGCCTGGATCGCCGACGACGACGCGTTCGCCGCCGCCGTCGAGCACGTCCGCGAGGAGCTGGTGGACGGGCTGCTCGCGATGCCGTTCGACGGTTCGATCGAGGCGGAGCAGTACGTGGCGCGCTTCTCGGCCCGCTGGTCCACCCGCTTCGTCGACGCGATCACGATGACCGACCAGCCGTCGGTGCGCTCCGGGTACGTGCTGCTGGGCTGCGCGCAGTGGCACGAGGTGCAGGTGCTCAAGTTCGTCCACCACCGGTTCGTGCTGGCCCGCCCCGACCTGGCCCTGCACCAGCGTGGTCAGGCCCGGTTGCTGGGCACCCTCGTCGAGGCGCTGTGGGAGTGGCTGCTCGACCCGGAGGAGGAGTCGCGCCTGCCGCGCCGGCTGCACGACCTGGTCGAGCTGGCCGAGGCCGAGCTGCACCCGCGTACGCCGCACCGGATCGGCCGCGCCCGGGGACGTGCCATCGTGGACTTCGTCGCGCAGCTCACCGACGGCCAGGCGGTCGCCATGCTGGACGCGCTCTCCGGTCGCTCCGGCGCGCTCTGGACCGACGCCTTCGTGCTCTGACCCCGTACCTGCGTCCGGCGCGGCTCAGGCGACGGACTGCCACCAACCGTCGACGGCCGGCGGGTCGTCGACCACCACCCGCTCACCCGGGCGGGGCACGGCGAGTCGCACGTCGCGGGCCTTCGCCTCGGCCCACAGCCGGTTCACCGGCTCCGACCAGTCGTGCAGGGCCAGGTTGAACGTCGCCCAGTGCACCGGGATGAACAGCCCGCCGCGCAGGTCCAGGTGGGCGTCGACCGCCTCCTCGGGGAACATGTGGATCGTCGGCCACGCCCGGTCGTACGCGCCGATCTGCATCAGCGTGACGTCGAAGGGCCCGTGCTCGGCGCCGATGGCCGCGTACCCGGCGAAGTAGCCGGAGTCACCGGTGTAGAAGACCTTGCGCCGTGCCCCGGCGACCACCCAGGAGCTCCAGAGTGTGCCGTCGCGGCGCAGGCCCCGACCGGAGAAGTGCTGGGCTGCGGTGGCGGTGATCTCCAACCCGTCGACCCGGTGCGACTCGGACCAGTCCAGCTCGATGATCCGTTCGGCGGGCACTCCCCACCGGTCCAGGTGGGCGCCCACTCCGAGCGGCACCACGAACGGCGCCGACTGCCCGGCGACCAGCGCCCGCACGGTGGGCATGTCGAGGTGGTCGTAGTGGTCGTGGGAGATCAGGATGGCGTCCAGCGGGGGCAGCTCGTCGATGCCCACCGGCGGCTCGTGCAGCCGGCGCGGGCCGACCGCGCCCGACGGTGAACAGCGGTCGCTCCACACCGGGTCGAGCAGGACCCGCCGGCCCTCGATCTCGATGAGCGCCGACGCGTGGCCGTACCAGACGATGTTCAGCTCGTCGGCGGTGTCGGCGGCCGGCGACGCATCGGGCCGCACGAGCGGCACGGGTGCGGTGGGGCGACGCTTCTGCTTGCCGAAGATCAGTTCGCGGACCAGGTTGCGACCCGGCTCGGCGGCGACCATCGTGCGGACGTCGGCCTGGTTGTGGAAGGTGCCGTCGCGGAACTGGGGCGAGCGGGCCGCCCGCTCGGCTCGCGCCCCGGCGAGCCGGCCGCCCAGCGCCGCCGGCACGTCCCGGGCCACCCAGGCCAGGCCGGCCAGCGCGGCCAGTCCGGCCGGGCCGCCCATCCGTCGCGCGAGCGACCGTTGCCCGTCGGTGCGTTTCGCTGGTGCCATCGCCCGTCCCTCCGCCGTGTCCCGCACTACACGGTAGTCACCTCACGAGGTCCGTGCCCCGGCGGTCGCCCGCCTCGGGCCGGTCGCTGCCGAGGCGACCGGCCCGAGGCGCGTCTCAGCCGCCGTTGCTCGGACGCTGGACGGTCGTCCGGTACGCGGTGCCCGTGCCGGCGAGGCGGTCCACCGCGGCGAGGAGCTTCGGACCCATGGCGGCCCGGGCCTGCACCGCCGGATGGGTGGCGCCGAAGTTGTCCGGGTCGGCCTGCCCGTCGGCGAAGAGGGCGTAGGTGAGCACCGCCGTCCCGGAACGGTCGAAGATCACCCCGGCCTCGTGCCGGGCGTCGGCGTACCAGCCGGCCTTCGTGGCGATGCGGGCCCGCTCGTCGGAGGACATGGTGCGCCGGATGCCGTCGGTGAAGGCCACCGGGGAGCGCAGTAGCCCGAGCAGGTGCGCCGTCGACGCCGGCGAGAGCAGCGTGCCGGCGACCAGGGCGCGCAGCAGGTCGTGCGTCTCCCGGGGAGTGCTCGTGCCGAGGAAGAACCGGTTCGGGTTGGCCACCGGCTCGACCTGGGTGTTCGGGAAACCCTTGGCGACCAGGATCGAGTTGATCTCGGCAGCCGGGGCGACCAGCCCGCACAGCCGTACCGCCGTGTCGTCCGAGACGGTCAGCAGGTTCGCCAGCACGTGTCCCAGCGTCACGCTGCTCGGGTACGCGCCGTCCAGGCTGAAGATGCCGTCACCGCCCGGCACCACGATCGACTCGGTCACCTCGACCCGCTGGTCCAGCGTCAGCAGCCCGCGGTCGACCTTGTCCAACACCGCCGTCGCCACCGCGATCTTGTTGACGCTGTACGCCTCGATCGTCCGGTCCGGGTCCACCGCCACCGCGACGACCGGAGCGCCCGCCGGGTCGGCCACGCTGACGTACGCCTGCCAGTTGCCGCCGGCCTCGGTGCGGTGCTGGGTGACGGCGGTGGCGACCCGGCGAGCCGCCTGGGCGGGCGTGACCGGCGATGCCTCAGTGCTCCTCGCCGCGTTGGCCGGGGCGGCAGCGCCGAGCACCGTACCGGCGGTGGCCACTGTGCCCAGTCCGAGTGCTGTCCTGCGGTTCAGTCGGATGGTCAATCGTCTCTCCCGTCGTGGAGCGCCGGAGCGCTTGCCGGCCCACCACCCTAGGCGAGTTGATCTATCCATGACGCCCCCGGAAGAGGTTCCGAACAGTTCCGAACAGTGTCACCTGGCCCGTCGGCGCAGCGCGGCGCCGATCGCTCCGGCCGCCGCGCCGCCAAGCTGCGCGGCCGGACCGGCCACCGCCCGGGCGAGCTGCCCCAGATCGGGCAGGTGGCCGCCGCGGACCGCCTCGCCAGCCGGGTTCGGGGCGAGTGTGTCCACACTGCCCGGATTGACCAGGCAGAGCCGGATCTCCGGACAGTCGCGCAGTTCCTGCTGGAGCGTGCGGGCCAGCCCCTGCAACCCCCACTTGCTGGTCACGTACGCACTCACGTAGGGCGCGGTGATGTGCCCCAGCACCGACCCGGTGAGGATCAGCGTTCCGGCGCCGGTGGCCCGAAAGTGCCGCAGCGCCACCCGGGCCGCACCGGCGGCGGCCAGCAGATCCGTCCGCACCACCTGCTCGAACACCCGCTCCGGCAGCTCGTCGAAGCGCCCGTAGGCCATCACCGCGGCGGTGTGCACCCAGACGTCGATACGGCCGAACCGTTCGATCGCCGCCTCCGCCAACGCGTCCAGCGCCCCTGCCTCGGTGACGTCGGTCGCCACGGTCAGGACCTCGACGTCCGCGCACTCCTCGCGTACCTCGGCGAGGGTCTGCGGCGCGCGGGCCGCGAGGACCAGGCGGTCGCCGCGCTCGGCGAACGCCCGCGCCGTCGCCCGGCCGATCCCGCTGGTCGCGCCCGCGACCACCACCACCCGACTCGCGGTGCAGCCTTGGTTCGTGACTGCGGGGCTCGCAACCCCGGCTCACTCCTCGCACTCACGGTGCCGCCTTGGTTCGTGACTGCGGGGCTCGCAACCCCGGCTCACTCCTCGCACTCACGGTGCGAGGACCACCTTGATGCAGCCGTCCTCCTTCTTCTGGAACATGTCGTACGCGCGCGGCGCGTCGCTCAGCGGCAGCCGGTGGGTGCGCAGGTCCTCCACGCCCAGCGGGTCGTCGTCGCCGGCGAGCAGCGGCATGATCTCGTCGACCCAGCGGCGCACGTGGCACTGGCCCATGCGTAGCTGGATGCCCCGGTCGAACATCTCCATCATCGGCATCGGGTCGGCCTCGCCCCCGTACACCCCGGAGAGCGAGACGGTGCCGCCGCGGCGGACCGCCTTGAGAGCGGCGTGCAGGACGGCTAGCCGGTCCACGGCGACCCGGTCCGTCATCTTTTGGGCGAGTTTGTCCGGCAGCAGCCCGACGGCCGCGTGGGCCAGCTTGCCGACCGGGGAGCCGTGCGCCTCCATGCCGACCGCGTCGATGACGGCGTCCGGACCACGCCCGTCGACCAGGTCGATCAGGGCGCCCGGCACGTCGGACAACTCGTGTACGTCGAGCACCTCGATGCCGTGCCGGCGGGCCAGCTCAAGCCGCTCGGGCACCAGGTCCAGCCCGATCACCCGCTCCGCGCCGAGGTGGCGACCGATGCGGGCGCAGAACTGGCCGACCGGGCCCAGCCCGAAGACGGCCAGGGTGCCGCCGGGCGGGGTGTCGGCGTACTTCACCGCCTGCCAGGCGGTGGGCAGGATGTCGGAGAGGTAGAGGTAGCGCTCGTCCGCGCCGGTCTCCGGGATCTTGATCGGCCCGAAGTGGGCCTGCGGAACGCGCAGGTACTCGGCCTGCCCGCCGGGCACGGACCCGTAGAGGGAGGTGTAGCCGAACAGCGCCGCGCCCTTGCCCTCGCTCGTCACCTGGGTCGTCTCGCACTGGGCGTAGAGCTGACGTCGGCACATCCAGCAGTTGCCGCACGAGATGTTGAACGGCACCACCACCCGGTCGCCGGGCTTGAGCCCGGTCACCTCCGACCCGACCTCCTCGACGACCCCCATCGGTTCGTGGCCCAGGACGTCGCCGGGCTTCAGGTACGGCCCCAGCACCTCGTACAGGTGCAGATCCGAGCCGCAGATCGCCGTCGACGTGATCTTGACGATCGCGTCGGTCGGTTCCTCGATCCGGGGATCGGGCACGTCCTCGACCCGTACGTCCCGCTTGCCCTGCCAGGTCAACGCCTTCATGTCCGGCTGCCCCTCCCTCGTCCTACCCTGACTGCTACCCGGGAAGGGGGAGTTGAACCGGCTGGCCAAGAGTGGACGTGCTGGTTGATCGACTCGGGTTATAGGAAGTCGGGGCGTGGTGGGCGCCCGGACAGGCCGACTTCCTGGATGTCGAGTTGATCTAGACGCCACACCGCCGCACCCCGGCAACTCGGGATGCGGCGGTGTGACGGCGCGTGACGGTCAGGAGCCGGGGGTGTTGCCGCCCTTGGCGGTGGCCGCGAGGTAGTCGCGGTTGAGGCGGCCGATCGTGTTCAGCGGGATGCCCTTCGGGCAGGCCACCGTGCACTCGCCGGCGTTGGTGCAGCCACCGAAACCGGCCTCGTCGTGCGCGTCGACCATGCCGATCACCCGGGTGTAGCGCTCCGGCTGGCCCTGCGGCAGCAGCGAGAGTTGGGTGAGCTTGGCGGCGGTGAAGAGCATGCCGGAGCCGTTCGGGCAGGCCGCCACGCACGCGCCGCAGCCGATGCAGGCCGCCGACTCGAAGGCGGCGTCCGCGTTGGCCTTGGCGACCGGGGTGGAGTGCGCCTCGGGTGCGCTGCCGGTCGGCGCGGTGATGTAGCCACCGGCGGCGATGATGTTGTCGAAGGCGCTCCGGTTGACCACCAGGTCCTTGATGACCGGGAAGGCGCTGGCCCGCCACGGCTCGATGTCGATCGTCTCGCCGTCCTTGAACTGCCGCATGTGCAGCTGGCACGCCGTGGTGCCGCGCTGCGGCCCGTGCGCGTCACCGTTGATCATGAGGCCGCACATGCCGCAGATGCCCTCGCGGCAGTCGTGGTCGAACGCCACCGGGTCCTCGCCGTCGAGGATCAGCCGCTCGTTGAGCACGTCGAGCATCTCCAGGAACGACATGTCCGGGGACACGTCGTCGACCGGGTAGGTCACCATCCGACCCTTGTCCTCGGGGCCCTTCTGGCGCCAGATGCGCAGGGTCAGGTTCACTTGTAGCTCCGCTGCGTGGGGTGGACGTATTCGAACTTCAGGTCTTCCTTGTGCAGCACCGAGGGCTCACCGGTGGCGGTGAACTCCCAGGCCGCGACGTACGCGAACCGGTCGTCGTCGCGCTGCGCCTCCCCGTCGGGGGTCTGGTGCTCGGCCCGGAAGTGACCGCCGCAGGACTCCTCGCGGTGCAGGGCGTCGATGCACATCAGCTCGGCCAGCTCGAAGAAGTCGGCCACCCGGCCGGCCTTCTCCAGCGACTGGTTCAGCTCCTCGCCGGTGCCGGACACCTTGACCCGCTGCCAGAACTGCTCGCGCAGGTCGCGGATCTCACCGATCGCCTTGCGCAGGCCGGCCTCACTGCGTTCCATGCCGCAGTGCTCCCACATGATCTGGCCCAGCTCGCGGTGGAACGAGTCCACGGTCCGGTCGCCGTTGACGGCCAGTAGCCGCTGGACGCGGTCCTCGACGTCGGTACGCGCCTCGACCGCCGCCGGGTGGCTGGCGTCGACCTTCTCGAGAGGGCCTGAGGCCAGGTAGTTGGCGATGGTGGTGGGCAGCACGAAGTAGCCGTCGGCGAGGCCCTGCATCAGCGCCGAGGCGCCGAGCCGGTTCGCGCCGTGGTCGGAGAAGTTCGCCTCGCCGATGACGAACAGGCCCGGGATGCTGGACTGGAGGTCGTAGTCGACCCAGAGCCCGCCCATCGTGTAGTGCACGGCGGGGTAGATCCGCATCGGCACCTCGTACGGGTCCTCGCCGGTGATCCGCTCGTACATCTCGAAGAGGTTGCCGTACTTGGCCTCGATGGCCTTGCGGCCCAGCCGGTCGATGGCGTCGGCGAAGTCGAGGTAGACGCCGAGCTTGGTCGGACCGACGCCCCGGCCCTCGTCGCACACGTTCTTGGCGGCGCGGGAGGCGATGTCGCGGGGGACCAGGTTGCCGAAGGACGGGTAGATCCGCTCGAGGTAGTAGTCCCGCTCGTCCTCGGGAACGTCCTTCGGGCTGCGGTCGTCGCCCTTGGCCTTCGGCACCCAGACCCGGCCGTCGTTGCGCAGCGACTCGCTCATCAGGGTCAGCTTCGACTGGTGGTCGCCGGAGACGGGGATGCAGGTCGGGTGGATCTGCGTGTAGCAGGGGTTGGCGAAGTACGCGCCCTTGCGGTGCGCCCGCCAGGTGGCGGTGACGTTGCAGCCCTTGGCGTTGGTGGAGAGGTAGAAGACGTTCCCGTAGCCGCCGGAGGCGAGGACGACCGCGTCGGCCATCTCGGTGCTGATCTCACCGGTGACCAGGTCCCGGACGACGATGCCACGGGCCTTGCCATCGACAATGACCAGCTCCAGCATCTCGTGCCGGGCGTTCATCTCCACGTTGCCGAGGCCGATCTGCCGCTCCAGGGCCTGGTACGCGCCCAGCAGGAGCTGCTGACCCGTCTGGCCCCGGGCGTAGAAGGTGCGCTGCACCTGGGCGCCGCCGAAGGAGCGGGTGTCCAGCAGGCCGCCGTACTCCCGGGCGAACGGGACGCCCTGGGCCACGCACTGGTCGATGATGTTGACCGAGACCTCGGCCAGGCGGTGCACGTTCGACTCCCGGGAGCGGAAGTCGCCGCCCTTGACGGTGTCGTAGAACAGCCGGTGCACCGAGTCGCCGTCGTTGCGGTAGTTCTTCGCGGCGTTGATGCCGCCCTGCGCGGCGATCGAGTGGGCCCGGCGCGGGCTGTCCTGGTAGCAGTAGGACTTGACGTGGTAGCCCTGCTCGGCCAGGGTCGCGGCGGCCGATCCGCCGGCCAGGCCGGTGCCGACCACGATCACCGTCATCTTGCGGCGGTTCGCCGGGTTGACCAGCTTGGCCTCGAAACGCCGGGTCTCCCAGCGCTTCTCGACCGGGCCGGTGGGCGCCTTCGTGTCGGCGATCGGGTCGCCTTCGGTGAAGAGTTCCATGTCAGGACACCAATCCGGTGAGTACGGCGAACGGGACCACCAGGTATCCGGCGCAGAGCACCACGGCGAAGACGAGCGCGGCGTTGCGCGCCCGGCGCTCGCCCCGGGGCGTCTGCTGGCCGAGGCTGCGGAACGCGCTGAACGCGCCGTGCCGCAGGTGGAAGCCGAGCGTGACGATCGCCAGGGTGTAGAAGAGCGTGACGTACCAGCGCTCCGGCGCGAAGTCGGCGACGACGTTGCCGTAGGGCTTGCCCTCGGTGCCGACCGGGTTCAGCGTGCCGGTGGTCAGGTCCAGGAGGTGGTAGATCACGAACAGCAGGATGATCACGCCACCCCAGCGCATGGTGCGGGCCGCGTAGCTGCCCCGGACCTTCTTGCGGTGGGCGTACTTCACCGGACGGGCGGCGCGGGCCCGCAGCGCCAGCACGGTGGCGGCCCAGATGTGGGCGACGACGGCCACCACGAGGACGGTGCGCAGGATCCACAGGAACCAGACGCCGGGCAGCAGCGGCTTGCCGATGTCGCGCAGCCAGTGCGCGTAGTGGTCGAACGAGGTCTCTCCCGTGAACACCTTCAGGTTCCCGAGCATGTGCGCGATCAGGAACAGCACCAGCAGGATGCCCGTCACCGCCATGACGGCCTTGAGGCCGACGTTCGAGCGGATGGGCGACCGAGTTTTCGTCATTACCACGGGACCGACGCTAGGAGCACTTCGATCAGTCGTCCAATGCATCAAACTCGCAGCGTTGATAGCCGTAGGCTATGTAGATGCAGCTCCATCAGCTCCGGTACTTCGTCGCGGTGGCCGAAGTACGACATTTCACCCAAGCCGCCGACATCGTCGGCATAACCCAGCCCTCGTTGAGTAAGCAAATTCACGCCTTGGAGACCGACCTCGGTGCCCCGCTGTTCGAACGGCTACGGGGCAACATCGCCCTCACCGCGGCCGGGGAGGTGCTCCTGCCGTTGGCGACCCGGATCCTCGCCGACGTGGAGACCGCGACCCGCGAGGTGCAGGAGTTGGTCGGCCTGCGCCGCGGGCGGGTACGACTCGGGGCCACCCCGAGCCTGGCCACCTCGCTCGCCCCGCCGGTGCTGCGTCGGTTCCGCGACGCGCACCCCACCGTCGACCTGCGCGTCGAGGAGAGTGGATCACAGGATCTCGTCCGCGATCTGCTGCGCGGTGACCTCGACCTGGCCCTGATCATCATGCCGTCGCAGGGCGCCGACCCGGGCCTGCGTGTCGATCCGGTCCTGCGCGAGAGCCTGGTGGTGGCCTCGGTGGACGAGGTGCCGACCGCGTCGGGCACCGGGGAGCTGCGCATCACCGACCTGCGGGACCAGCCGATGGTGATGTTCCGGGAGGGCTACGACCTGCGCGACGCCACCATCCAGGCGTGCCGGGCGGCGGGCTTCGAACCGAGCTTCGCGGTGGACGGCGGCGAGATGGACGCCGTCCTCAGCTTCGTCGAGGCGGGGCTCGGCATCGCCCTGGTGCCGGGCATCGTGCTGGCCCGCCGGCCCGGGGTCCGCATCACTCCGCTGGCGCCCCCCGGGGTGCGGCGGACCATCGCGGTGGCCCGCCGACGCGACGTCGTGCCCACCCACGCCGGCCGGGAACTCCGGCGCATCCTGCTGGACTACGTCCAGTCCGCGATCGACCGTGGCGAGCTGCCGCCCGGCGTCGAGCCACTGACCTGATCCCGCCGGGGCCGCCGCCGCGAAGCTGCCGGCAGCGGCCGGGCCGGCGTGCTCAGCGGCCCTCGGCGTCGTCCATCGCCCGGTAGATCCGCTGCTCCGACACGGGGTACGGGGTGCCGAGTGCCTGGGCGAAGACGTTCACCCGCAACTCCTCGATCATCCAGCGGATCTGCCGAACGGCTGCCTCCTGCCGACGGCCGGGCGGCAGGGCGGCGAGCAGGTCGTCGTACTCCTTCTGCACCACCGCGATCCGGTCCTGCTGTTGACGGTCCCGCTGGGGGTTGCCGCCGAGGCGGTCCAGTCGACGTTCGATGGCGGTGAGGTAGCGGAGCAGGTCGGGCAGGCGGGCGTACCCGGTCTCGGTGATGAAGCCGGCGTGCACCAGGCCGGCGAGCTGCTTGCGGATGTCGGCCAGCGCCGCCACCACCGTCAGGTTGCGTGTCGCGCCGAGCCGCTGCTCCACGGCGTACGCGGCGGCGAGGACCTTGCGGGCGCGGTCCATCACCTCGACGACGGTGTCGACCAGATCCGCGCGGACCTTCTCGCGCAGCGCGGCGAAGCCGTTGGCGTCCCACGCCGGCCCACCGGCGGCGTCGATCAGCCGGTCGATGGCTGCGCCGGCTGCGTCCTCGATCAGCTCCTGCACGCCGCCGTGCGGGTTGCGACTCAACGCGAGCTTCGCCTCGTTGCTCAACCGACCCTGGAGGAACCGGGCCGGGGACGGCACGGTGAGCCGCAGCAGTCGGCGGGTGCCGGCCCAGTGCGCCGCCTCCGCCTCGGCGGGGGAGTCGAACACCTTCACCCCGACGGTGGCGCCCTCGTCGACAAGTGCCGGGTACGCGGTCACCGCGTAGCCGGCGCGTACCTGCTCGATGGTGCGCGGCAGTGTGTCGATACTCCACTCACGAAGGCCCGTCCGGGCGACCTCCGGAGCGGCGGCGGCCACGACCTGGCGTACCTCCTGACGCAGTTGACGTTGCAGGGCCGGCAGGTCCTTGCCCTCGGCGACCGGCTTGTCGTCGTCGCCCAGGATGCGGAAGGTCACCCGCAGGTGGGCGGGCAGCTTGTCCGGCTCCCAGGCGTCGCGGGGCACGGTGACACCGGTCATCCGCCGCAGCTCACGGGTGAGCGCGTCCAGCAGCGACGTCTCGCCGGGGGTGATCGCCGCGAGGGCGGCGCGGGCGTAGTCCGGCACCGGCACGAAGTTGCGGCGGATCGCCTTGGGCAGCGAGCGGATCAGCGCGATCACCGTCTCCTCGCGCAGCCCCGGCACCTGCCAGTCGAAGCTGTCCGCCGGGACCTGGTTGAGCAGCGGCAGCGGGATGTCGACGGTGACGCCGTCGGTCGCCGTGCCCGGCTCGAACCGGTACGTCAGCGGGAGGGTAACCCCCTGGGTCTGCCACTCGTCGGGGTAGTCGCTCTCGTCCACCCCGGCCCGGCCGTCGTTCACCAGCACGTCGCGGGTGAAGGTGAGCAGGTCGGGCCGCTCGTGGCGGGTCTTCTTCCACCAGGTGTCGAAGTGGCGGCCGGACACCACGTCGGCGGGGATCCGCTGGTCGTAGAAGCCGAAGATCGTTTCGTCGTCGACCAGGATGTCCCGGCGGCGGGCTCGGCTCTCCAGCTCCTCGATCTCGCCCAGCAGCCGCTTGTTGTCGGCCCAGAACCCGTGGTGGGTCTGCCAGTCGCCCTCGACGAGGGCGTGCCGGATGAACAGCTCCCGGCTCAGTGTCGGGTCGATCCGCCCGAAGTTGACCTTCCGCGACGCGACCAGCGGCATGCCGTACAGGGTGACCTTCTCGTAGGCCATCACCGCGGCCTGCTTCTTCTCCCAGTGCGGCTCGCTGTAGCTGCGCTTGACCAGGTGCTGCGCCAGCGGTTCGACCCACTCCGGCTCGACCCGCCCGGCGATGCGCCCCCACAGCCGGGAGGTCTCCACCAACTCGGCGGCCATCACCCAGCGCGGCGGCTTCTTGAACAGCGCCGACCCGGGGAACAGCGCGAACTTCGCACCCCGCGCACCCAGGTACTCGTGCTTCTGGGCGTCCTTGAGGCCGATGTGCGAGAGCAGGCCGGGCAGCAGCGACTGGTGCACCTTCGGGGTGTCGATCTCCTCCGGCAGGTCCGCGCCACCCCGGCGGCCCGCACCCCGGCCGGCGTCCGCGTCGGCCGAGGCGTCGCGCGCCGGCCGCCCACCACGTCGGTCGCCCTCGGCCGGGGTACGCAGCACCTGGCGCAACTGGCTGACGATGTCCTGCCACTCGCGAATCCGCAGGTAGTTCAGGTACTCCGCCTTGCACATCCGGCGGAATGCGCTCGACGACAACTCCCGCTGCTGCTCACGCAGGTAGCGCCACAGGTTGAGGTACGCGACGAAGTCGGACTCCTTGTCGGCGAACCGGGCGTGCGCCTGGTCGGCCTGGGCCTGCTTCTCCGCCGGGCGCTCGCGCGGGTCCTGGATGGAGAGCGCGGCGGCGATCACCAGGATCTCGGTGGCGCAACCGTTGCGCTCGCCCTCGACCACCATCCGGGCCAACCGTGGGTCGACCGGTAGCTGGGCCAGCCGACGGCCCAGCGCGGTGAGGCGCTTCGCCGGGTCGGCCTCGGTCGGGTCCAGCGCGCCCAACTCGTGCAGCAGGTTGACGCCGTCGGTGATGTTGCGCTTGTCCGGCGGGTCGATGAACGGGAACGCCGCAAGGTCACCCAGCCCGATGGCGGTCATCTGGAGGATGACCGACGCCAGGTTGGTGCGCAGGATCTCCGGGTCGGTGAACTCGGGGCGGGACATGAAGTCCTGCTCGTCGTAGAGGCGGATGCAGATGCCGTCCGACGTACGACCGCAGCGGCCCTTGCGCTGGTTGGCCGACGCCTGCGAGACCGGCTCGATGGGCAGCCGCTGCACCTTGAGCCGGCTGGAGTAGCGGGATATCCGGGCGGTGCCCGGGTCCACCACGTACTTGATGCCGGGCACGGTCAGCGAGGTCTCCGCGACGTTGGTGGCGAGCACCACCCGACGCGAGCTGTGCGCGGCGAAGACCCGGTGCTGCTCGGCGCTGGAGAGCCGCGCGTACAGCGGCAGGATCTCGGTGCCGAGCAGCGACCGTTTCTTCTGCACCAGCTTGCCGAGGGCGTCGGCGGTGTCCCTGATCTCCCGTTCCCCGCTGAGGAAGACCAGGATGTCGCCCGGCCCCTCGGCGGCCAGCTCCTCGACTGCGTCGCCGATCGCCTGGATCTGGTCGCGGACGTTCTCCTCGTCGGCGTCGCCGTCCTCCTCGCCCTCGGCGACCTCGACCAGCGGCCGGTAGCGGACCTCGACCGGGTACGTGCGACCGGAAACCTCGACCACCGGCGCCGGACTGCCCTCGGCGTCAGCGAAGTGCTTGGCGAAGCGGTCGGTCTCGATGGTCGCCGAGGTGATGATCACCTTGAGGTCGGGCCGGCGGGGCAGCAGCTCCCGCAGGTACCCGAGGATGAAGTCGATGTTGAGGCTGCGCTCGTGCGCCTCGTCGATGATCAACGTGTCGTACTGGCGCAGCATCCGGTCGGTCTGCAACTCGGCCAGCAGGATGCCGTCGGTCATCAGCTTGACCAGGCTGCGCTCGCTCACCTGGTCGGTGAAGCGCACCTTGTAGCCGACCACGTCACCCAGCTCGGTGCCCAGCTCGTCGGCGATGCGGTCGGCCACCGTGCGGGCGGCCAGTCGCCGGGGCTGGGTGTGCCCGATCAGGCCGTTGATGCCGCGTCCCAGCTCCAGGCAGATCTTCGGCAGCTGGGTCGTCTTGCCGGAGCCGGTCTCGCCGGCCACGATCACCACCTGATGATCGCGGATGGTGGCGGCTATGTCGTCCTTGCGCTCACTGACCGGCAACCCCGCCGGGTACGTGATCACCGGCACCGCCGCCCGCCGGGTGGCCAGCCGCTGCTCGGCCCGGGTCAACTCGGCGGTGATCTCGGTCAGGGCCGCCTCCCGGCGCTGCGGGTCACGCAACTTGCGGGCGCCGTCCAGCCGCCGCTGAAGCCGGCGCTGGTCACGGAACATCAGGGGACCGAGGCGGCGGTGCAGGTCGCGGACGGGATCGGTCGCGGCGGAGGAGGCTTGATTCTGCATGTCGTGCCCAAGGATAGGCAGCCCGGCGGCGCGCCGCCCCTGGGTTACCGCGCGTGGGCGCTCCGGTGCGTCGACGGCGGTCTACAGTTGCGGCCGACGTCGAGCGCGGGGGGCCGGGATGGAGCTGCGGGACACCGATCGGGCGCTGGTGCAGGCCGCCACGGCGGTCGCCAAGCTGCGGTGCCGCAGCCAGCGCCACACCGGCGCGTCGGCCGCGCGGACCGCCGACGGGCGGGTGTTCTCCGGCGTGAGCGTCCAGCACGACAGCGGGGACACCTGCGCGGAGCTGATCGTGGTCGGCACCGCCGCCACACAGGGCGTGACCGAGCTGGAGACGATCGTCTCGGTCGCCGACCGGGGCCGGGCGGTCGTCGGGCCGTGCGACAGGTGCCGGCCGGTGCTGACGGCCTACTTCCCGGCGCTGCGGGTCATCGTGGGCGAGCCGGACGACCTGCGGGTACTGCCGATCGAGGACCTGCCCGGCTGACGGGTCAGTCGCCGGCCGCCGCCTCGACCATCGACACGGGGATCGGCACGCTCTCGAACCGCAGGTTGCCCTCCGGCACCATCCAACTCGCCACCCGCGCGGTGAGCAGGCCGGCGCGAACGGCCGGATCGTCGGCGTAGAGCCCGCGTACCTCGTCCGGAGCGATGGAGAACACGACGAAGCCCCGCATCCGGTCGTCGTCGGAATCCAGGAGGGGCCCGGCCGCGAGCACGAGTCCCTGTTCCACGAGACCCGCCTGGTGTGCCAGATGGGCGTCGCGTAACCGGTCGATCGCCTCGCCGGGCAGGTCCGGTGGGTCCGACGGTCGGACCAGGAGGACGACCGTGTGCTGGTCGAATCGCATGTCTCACACCCTATGGCGCTTTCTGTACCTCTTACGGGTGTTATTCATCGTCCACACCACTTGCCCTCGTCCGCGAATCTCATTCTCTTTATTGAGGAACGGATGCGAGTGGGAGGTGCGGCATGGTCAGCAGACGACAGGTGCTGGTTGCCGGTGCCGCCGGTGGCGCCGCGATTCTGGTTCCGGCAGGCTCGCCGGCCGCCGGCCGCGCGCTCGCCGCGTCGACCCAGCTTCGGGGCGCCGACATCCCCAAGTACGTCACCCCGCTGCGAATCCCACCGGCCATGCCGCGCGTGACGTCCGACCCGGAGCGGGACACGTACGTCGTCGGTGTACGCCAGTTCCGCCAGCAGATCCTGCCGTCGTCCTGGCCGCGGACGACGGTGTGGGGCTACGGCTCCACCGCCCACCCCGACAGCTTCGGCTATCCGGCGCCCAGCATCGTCGCGCGGGTGAACCGCCCCGTCCGGGTGACCTGGGTGAACGAACTCGTCGACCACCGGGGTGACTACCTGCCGCACCTGTTACCCGTCGACCCGACCCTGCACTGGGCCAACCCGGCCGGTGGAAGGGCGAACCGCGACGGGCACGGCCACCCCGACGGCAGCCGCCGGGGCTACCGGGGGCCGGTGCCCCAGGTGGTCCACCTGCACGGCGGACACAGCACGCAGGAAAGCGACGGGCACGCCGAGGCGTGGTACCTGCCGGTGGCCCGCGACCTGCCGACCGACTTCGCCGTGACGGGCAGCGCGTACAACGATTTCCGGTCCCGCTTCGCCGAGCGGTCCGGCCTGCGCTGGGAGGCGGGCTCGGCCACCTTCGAGTACGACAACGACCAGCGGCCCTGCACCCTCTGGTACCACGATCACGCGCTGGGTCTCACCCGCGAGAACATCTACGCCGGACCGGCCGGGTTCTACCTGCTCGGCGGCGACGACCTGCCCGACGGAGTGCTGCCCGGCCCGGCGCCCGGTCACGACGACCCGCCGGACACCGCCTACCACGACATCCCGTTGCTGATCCAGGACCGCAGTTTCAGCCCCGACGGCGAGCTGGTCTATCCGGGAAATCACCACGACGGGTCGGCGTGGACGTCGGCGTTCTCCGGCTCCACCATCGTGGTCAACGGTCGCACCTGGCCCAACCTGACGGTGCAGCGCCGGCGCTACCGGTTCCGGTTGCTCAACGGCTGCAACAGCCGCTTCCTGATGCTCAGCGTCGCCGCTCACGCCACCGCGCGGCCGGCCCGCCCGGTGCTACCCATCTGGCAGATCGGCAGCGACGGCGGTTTCCTGCCCGAACCGGTGCCGCACCAGGGTCTCACCCTCGGCCCCGCCCAGCGGGCCGACGTGATCGTCGACTTCACCGGCGTGCCCGTCGGCACCGAGCTGTACCTCGTCAACGAGGGACCCGAGTGGGCGTACGACGGCGGCCGGCCCGGGGTGGACTTCGCGCCGTCCGACCCGCGGAGCACCGGGCAGGTGATGCGGTTCGTCGTCACCGAGGCGACCGGCGCGGACCCGAGTGTGCCGCCGGAGCACCTGCAACTGCCGGCGCACCCGCGCCTCGGCCCGGCGGAACGGGTCCGGCGGTTGTCGCTGAACGAGCGCATGTCCGGCCGGTCGATGGTGATGCTGCTCGGCACCCTCGACGAGCGCGGCCGGGGTCTGCCGATGCGCTGGACCGATCCGGCGACCGAACAGCCTCTCCTCGGCGCGACCGAGGTGTGGGAGGTGCGCAACTTCACCCGCAACGTCCACCCCGTCCACCTGCACCAGGTCCAGTTCGAGCTGCTGGGCCGAGGGCGGTCGGGCCGGTCGGAGCCGCGGCCGGGGGAGCGCGGGTGGATGGACACGGTGCTCGCGTACCCGTGGGAGGTGACCCGCATCAAGGCCCGATTCGACCTGCCGGGCCACTACTCCTGGCACTGCCACCTGTTGGAGCACGAGGACAACGAGATGATGCGCCCGCTGAACGTGCTCCCACGCGGCGGCGCGGCGGCTGGGGACGGCGGCTCGGCGGGCCTGCCGCAGGGCGCCGCGACAGCATCGACCGACGCCAGTTAGGCCACTTTCCGCAGGTCGGCTAAGGTTAGGCGAACCTAAGCTCGAACGTGCAGGAGACTCGTGACCACCCTCGTCGCCCGGCCGACGTCGGCCCGCAACTCCTCCGGTGCCCGCACCGGCCGGCGGGTCGTCGTCACCGTCGGAGCCGCGCTGGTGTTGCTGCTCGCCGTACTGGCCAGCTTCGCGCTGGGCAGCCGGCAACTCGGAGTCGGCGCGGTCTGGCACGCCCTCGTCGCGCCGGACGGCAGCGATGCGAGCATCATCGTCCGGGAACTGCGCATGCCGCGTACCGCGCTCGGCCTCGCGGTCGGGCTCGCGCTCGCCGTGGCCGGCGTGCTGTTCCAGGCGCTCACCCGCAATCCCCTCGCCGAGCCCCGCATCCTCGGCATCAGCGCCGGCGCGTCGTTCGGCGTGGTGCTCGCCATCTCCGTCTTCGGCATCGGCACGCTCGCCGGGTACGTCTGGTTCGGCATCGCCGGCGCACTCGCCGCCGGCCTGCTGGTCTTCGCCATCGCCAGCCGGGCCCGTGAGGGCGCGAGCCCGGTCACCCTCGCGCTGGTCGGCGCGGCGCTCGACGCCAGCCTGGCCTCCATGGTGTACGCGCTGCTCAGCATCGACGCCCGCACCTTCGAGGAGTACCGGTTCTGGGTGGTGGGCGGACTGGCCGGAAGGGACCTCGGTGTCACCGCCCAGGTGCTGCCGTTCGTCCTCGTCGGGCTGCTGCTCGCCGCACTGGTGGCCCGGGGCCTGGACGCGCTGGCCCTCGGCGACGACGTGGCCCGTGGCCTGGGCCACCGCATCGGCCTGGTCCGCCTCGGCGGTGGGCTGGCCGCCGTGCTGCTCACCGGCGCGGCGGTGGCCGCCGCCGGCCCGGTCGCCTTCGTCGGACTGGCCGTGCCGCACCTCGCCCGTGCCCTGGTCGGCGCCGACCACCGCTGGACCCTCGCCGTCTCGGCCCTGCTCGGGCCCGCACTGCTGCTCGGGGCAGATGTCGTCGGCCGACTCGTCGCCCCACCCGGCGAGATACCGGCCGGCATCGTCACCGCTCTGATCGGCGCGCCGCTGCTGGCCGTGCTGGTCCGCCGCGCCCGGGTGGTGACCGCGTGACCCGGGCCAGCCTGCCGGCTGCCGCGCCCGCCGCCTCACCGGCCGCCGGTCAGGCCCGGGTGTCGGGGCGGTCGCTGGTGCGGATCGGCCCGGTCAGCCTGCTGATCCGCCGTCGCGCGACGCTGGTGGCCGCCGTGCTGACAGTGCTGCTCCTGCTGGCCGTCGTGCTCAGCCTCTCGCTGGGTACCCCGTACGTCGCCCCGGCCGACGTGCTGCGGGCGCTCTCCGGCGCCAACACCCCGTACGACCTGGTGGTCTTCGATCTTCGGCTGCCCCGGGTCGTGCTGGCGGCG
The DNA here is from genome assembly GCF_043197485.1 of Micromonospora sp. NPDC049102. NCBI lineage: Bacteria > Bacillati > Actinomycetota > Actinomycetes > Micromonosporales > Micromonosporaceae > Micromonospora > Micromonospora sp. NPDC049102. Next base: position 70,213 of record NZ_JBICTE010000028.1, read on the forward strand.
GCGGCCGGCGCGGCCTTCGGCGTGGCCGGCACGCTGATCCAGAGCGTCGCGCGCAACCCCCTGGCCAGCCCGGACGTCATCGGTATCACCCAGGGCGCCGGTCTCGCCGCGACTGTGGCGTTGACCAGTGGTGCGGCGGCGGTGCTGGTGGCACCGAGCGCGTTGGTCGGCGGACTGCTGGCGGCGGTGCTGCTCTTCGCCCTCGGTGCCCGGCACGGGCTGGCCGCGCAGCGGTTCGTCCTCGCCGGCGTGGCGGTCGCCTTCGCCTTCCGGGCGTTGACCGAGGTGGTGATGCTCACGGCCGATCCGATCGACGGTCTGCGGGCACAGATCTGGCTGATCGGCACCCTGGCCGGCAAGGGCTGGACCGAGGCCGCCTGGATCGCCGGCACCCTGCTGGTGCTGCTGCCGGTGCTGGCCTGGGCCGGCTGGGCCCTGAACAGCACCGCCCTCGACGACGACACCGCGCGAGGCGTCGGCCTGCGCCCGGTGGCCCGCCGGATCGGCCTGGCCGGCACCGGCGTGCTCGTCGCCGCGATGGTCACCGCCCAGGTCGGCGCCGTCGACTTCGTCGCGCTCGTCGCGCCTCAGGTGGCCCGTCGACTGGTCCGCGCCGAACGGCCCCCGCTGGTCTGCGCCGCGCTGCTCGGGGCACTGCTGCTGGTCCTCGCCGACCTGGCCGGTCGCCGACTGTTCGCGCCCACCCAACTGCCGGCGGGCGTGCTCACCGCCGCGATCGGTGGCCCGTACCTGATCTTCCTGCTGCTCCGTGGACGGCGGCGGTCGTCGTGACGCCTCAAAGGAGTCGTGTGATGCTCTCCACCCGCGACCTGGTCGTCGGCTACGACGAGCGGACCGTGCTCGACGGGCTCACCCTGGATTTGCCCACCGACGCGTTCACCGTGATCGTCGGCCCCAACGCCTGCGGTAAGTCCACCCTGCTGCGCACGATGGCCCGGCTGCTCACCCCGCGACGCGGCACCGTCCTGCTGGACGGCACCGCCATCCGTGACCTGCCCACCCGCGACGTGGCCCGTCGACTCGGCGTCCTGCCGCAGAGCCCGCTGGTGCCCGAGGGCGTCACTGTGGCCGACCTGGTCGGACGCGGCCGACAGCCGTACCAGCGGTGGTGGCGGCAGTGGTCGTCGTCCGACGCCGCGGCGGTCGACGAGGCGATGGCCCTGGCCGACGTGGCCGACCTGGCCGACCGGCCGGTGGACAGCCTCTCCGGCGGCCAGCGGCAACGGGTGTGGATCGCCATGACCCTCGCCCAGGACACCGAGGCGCTGCTGCTGGACGAGCCGACCACCTTCCTCGACCTGGCCCACCAGGTGGAGGTGCTGGACCTGCTGCACCGGCTCCGCGTCGAGCGGGGCCGGACCGTGGTCGCCGTGCTGCACGACCTCAACCAGGCCGCCCGCTACGCCGACCACCTGGTCGCGATGCGCGCCGGCGCGGTGGTGGCCGCCGGCCCACCCCGGGAGATCCTCACCGCCGAACTGGTCCGCGACGTCTTCGGGCTGGCCTGCGTCGTCGTTCCCTGCCCGGTGACCGGCGCCCCGCTGGTGATTCCCGCCCACACCGGCGGCCCGGCCCTTCCCGCCGCTGCGGGCGATCCCGATTCGTCGACGGCGTCCGTACCGGACGCCCGATCCGCCGACGGTGATGCGGCCACCCCGCTCGCCGGCACGTACCCCTCGAAAGGACACTGATGCGTCGTCTCGTCGCCGTTCTCGCCGCGACCGTCGCCCTCGGGGCCGGCCTCACCGCCTGCGGTGAGAGCGACCCGGTCGCCGGCTCCACCACCGGGGAGACCCGGGAGATCACCCACGCCATGGGCACCACCAAGGTCCCGGCCGAGCCCAAGCGCGTCGTCGTACTCGACACCGACAAGATCGACACGGCGCTCTCGCTGGGCATCACGCCCGTCGGCGCGGCCACCGCCGGCGAGGCCAAGAGCTGGCCGACGTACTTCGGTGCGGACAAGCTCGCCGGCATCAAGGAGGTCGGGGTGCTCACCGAGCCCGACCTGGAGGCGATCAACGCGCTCAAGCCGGACCTGATCCTCGGCAGCAAGTTCCGCCAGGAGAAGTTCTACGACGAGCTGGCCGCCATCGCGCCGACCGTGTTCACCGACAAGGTGGGCATCACCTGGAAGGACAACTTCCTCCTCGACGGCAAGGCGCTCGGCCGCGAGCAGCAGGCCAAGGACCTGCTCGGCGCGTACGAGAAGCGGGCCAAGGACTTCGGCGCCACCCTCGGCGACCCCGCCGCCCGCAAGGTGTCGATCGTGCGCTTCATTCCGGGCAACATCCGGGTGTACGGGCCGGACTCCTTCTCCGGCATCGTCATCGCCGACACCGGTCTCGGTCGTCCCGAGCGGCAGATGCTGGCCAACAAGGAGGACAAGCGCTTCGACCTGGTCAGCCCCGAGCGGATCAACGAGGTCGACGGCGACGTCATCTTCGTGACCGCGTACGGCGACAAGGCCGCCGCAGAGCAGACCAAGGTGGCCGGCGGAACCCTCTGGAAGGGCCTCGGCGCGGTCAAGGCCGGCAAGGCGTACCCGGTCTCCGACGAGATCTGGATGACCGGCATCGGAGTTGGCGCCGCCAACAAGATCCTCGACGACCTGGCGAAGTACCTCCCCGCCACCTGAACACCCCCGGCGCCCCGCCCCGCGCCCCCGGCGCGGATGATCGCGCTCGATCCAGGATGTAGTGGCTTCCTACGCGAAGGGAGGCCACTACATCCGTGTTCGAGCACGATCATCGAAGGTCGCGGGAGCCTGAGCGCGATCGAAGGGCGGCTCGGACCTCGGCGAGGAACCCGTCGAAGTCGTCCCGGAGGCGCTTGGCAGCCACGTGCAACACGATCCAGTCGCCGCCGAGCAGTCGGTTGAGCCGTCGACGGTCCCGGTGGAACTGCTCGGGGTCGTCGTGCCAGAGCCCGTCGTACTCCACGGCGACCCTGAACCGCGGCCAGGCCAGGTCCAGCCGGGCCACGAACCGGCCCTGATCGGCCACGACCCACTGAGTCTCCGGGCGGGGCAGGCCGGCGAGCACCAGCCGCACCCGGGTGCGCGACTCCTGCGGGGACTCCGCGCCCGCGTCGGCCAGGTCGACCGCTCGTGACAGTGAGCGCCAGCCGCGTCGACCTGCTCGACTCAACGCGTACTCGCGCAAGGCTGGCATGGTGGTCAGCCGCAGGGCCAGCAGAGCGTCGATGACAACCACCGCCTCCACCACGTCGAGCCAACGGGCCACGTCCCAGCAGGTCCGCGCAGGGCTCGTCACCGTGATCCCGGCACGGTCCATGATGTCGCCGGAGTCGATCTGCCCGTGGTGGACGCGGATGCCGGCGGTCGGACCGATCCGGGAGTCAGCGGGCACCAGGACGTCCACTGGTTCACCCGCCCTCGGGCTCGGGCAGCCGTACAAACCGGCGGCGGCCCGGTCGGCGATGGCCGCTCCGGGCGGAAGCAGCCATCGTCCGACGGCGGCACATCTGATGGCGTGTGTGACGGTGAGTCGAGCGTCGGCGTAGACGTCGCGAAAGAGCGGTCGCCATGCCGAGCTGCGGAGGTCGTTGCGGATCCGCACACCGCGCGACACGGCAGTGGAACCGCGGAAGACGCGACCCCGCAACTGCGGTGGCCGACGAGGAGCTCTGGGCATGACTCCAGGCTGACCGAACGCTGTCGCCCTCCGCTGCCCCTGTGGATAACCGCCGGCAGCGCTCCCGTCATCGCCATGATCGCGCTCGAACATGGATGTAGTGGCCTCCTCCTACAGCGAGGCCACTACATCCTGGATCGAGCGCGATCATGCTGGGCGCGGCGTGCGGGCGTGCGGGGCGGGGCCGGTCGGGGCGTGGTGGGTCAGGCGGCGGTGGACCAGATGGCGCGGAAGGCGGCGGCTTCGCCGGCCAGCCAGCGTTCGATCTGTTCGGGCTTGGCGTCGGTGGGCATGCGGTGGGCCTGACCGCGCCGGACGTCGACCAGGACCGGCTCGGCGTGCGGGAGGACCGCGTCCATGTGGCGGGCCATCAGGTGCAGGGTGGCGAGCATCGACTCCTCACTCGGTGGCGCCTCGTCGAAGTGCAGTCGGACCGCGTCGGCGCGACCGTCGGCGTGACGTACGCCGAAGTGGGGGTTGATCTTGACGGGCAGGTCGCCCAGCATGGCCAGGGCGTCGCGGGTCTGGGCCAGATCGAGGGTGGCCGGGTCGCCGAGGGAGTGCAGCCAGGCCGTCGCGCCGGGCACCAGCGCCTGGTAGAGCGGGCGCCAGCGTGGCTTGACGACGTCGACCACCCCGGACAGGTGGGTGCCGCCGGTGTGGAAGGCGATGTCGGCCTTGAGCGCCTTGACGAACTGGCCGTGCGGGTTGAAGCCGGAGCGGCTGGCGCGCTGCTTGCGCAGACCACCCACGAAGGTCGCCTTGGTGGGGCCGGTGCGGTCGACGTAGCGGGTGAAGCCGAGCAGGGTGGTGTAGGGCGTCAGGGGCGTGGAGGTGGGCGCGGTCACGGGCGTCCTCCCAGTCGTAATCCTGCAGGTCAGGATCTCTATTAGTACATACATTCTAATCGACGGGTCTGACATTGCCCAGCGAAGTTCCGGGGTGAAGCGCGCCCTGCCAATCGCTCACCCGGCTTCGAGATGCAGCAACTTTGCGGCATTTGTGGCGTTATTGTGCCTTGTGGTCATTGTTACGACGTCCAGGGTCGTCCGCCCTGGCAGGGGCGGGGCGGTGCGAACCGTCCCGTCCGCCGAACCCGACGACCCCGCCGTCCACCGGGACCGCTACCTGGACCTGCTGCGGACGCTCGCCCTGGGCCGCGTCGTGCTCTTCCACGTGACCGGTTGGGTCTGGCTGAGCCTGTTGGTGCCGGCGATGGGTCTGATGTTCGGCATCGCCGGCTCGCTGATGGCGGCGTCGCTGGACCGGCACGGTCCGTCGGCCGTGCTCCGGCGGCTGCGCCGGCTGCTGCTGCCGCTGTGGGCGTACGGAGTGATCACCCTGGCGGTGCTCTCCTTCGGCTGGCGTCCGAGGGGCGTGGCCGGCTGGGCGGAGCTGCTCTGGTGGGTCCTGCCCCTGCGGGTGCCTCCCGTGGGCGGGCCGTCCTGGGCCTGGGCCTTCCACATCGGACTGTGGTACGTCGTCACCTACCTGTGGCTGGTGCTGATGTCGCCGGTCCTTCTGCGGGTGTTGCGTCGCTGGCCGTGGCCCAGCATCGGGGCCGCCACGGCCCTGCCGATCGGGATGCACCTCGCGGGGGTGCACACCGGCTACTTCGTCGCCGCCTACCTGTCGTGTTGGCTGCTGGGCTTCGCCCACCACGATCGGCTGCTGCACCGCGTCCCGTCGCGCTGGTACGGCTGCCTCGTCGGGGGTCTGGCCGTGGCTGGCGGGACGTGGGTCGTGACCGCCATGGTGGCCGGCGTGGCGGTCGACCTCAACCACATCGCGGGTGGCACCACACTGTGGTCGATGGCCCTCGTCGCCGTGCTCCTGAGAGTGCGGCCCCGGCTTGTCGGCCGGGTGCCGCTGGACGCTGTGCTGAGGTTCGTCAACGCGCGGGCGGTCACCATCTACCTGTGGCACATCCCCGCCAGCCTCGGGATGTTCCTGCTGCTCGCGCCGGTGCTCCCGTACACCTCGGTCGCCTCGATCACACTGCGGCTGGCCGGGGTGTGCCTACTGGCCGTCGGGGCGGCGCTGCTGCTCGGCTGGATCGAGGACGTGGCCGCCCGACGTACCCCGACACTGGCGGGCCCTCGGTCGGGCGCCGCCGGTCGGCACCGCGCCGATCGACGGGTCAGAGCTGGCCGACGTCGGTGATCCGCACGACCGCCGCGCCGACCTCGTCCGAGGCGACGAGGTCGATCTCGGCGCTGATGCCCCAGTCGTGGTCGCCGTCCGGGTCGTCGAAGATCTGCCGTACGGTCCACCGCTCCCGACCCTGCTCGATCATGAGCAGCGCCGGGCCGCGGGCGTCCGGGCCGACCCCGATCGAGTCGTACGCCTCGAAGTACGGCGCCAGGGCGTCGGCCCACGCGTCGTAGTCCCAGCCGTCCTCGGCGTCCAACTCGGCGAGCAGGTCCCAGCGGCGGAGCGCGGCCAACTCGACGCGTCGGAACAGCGCGTTGCGCACCAGCACCCGGAACGCCCGCGCGTTGCGGGTCACCGCCGGCGGCCGGTCGGTCAGTGCCGCGTGCGCCTGGGCCACCTCGGCCACGTCCGACGGGTTGCGCAGCCGCTCCCACTCGTCGATGAGGCTGGAGTCGACCTGGCGGACCAGCTCGCCCAACCACTCGATGAGGTCGATCAGCTCCTCGGTCTTGGCGTCCTCGGGCACGGTCTGGCGCAACGTCTTGTACGCGTCGGCCAGGTAGCGCAGGACCAGGCCCTCCGAGCGGGTCAGCCCGTAGAACTGCACGTACTCGGTGAAGGTCATGGCCCGCTCGTACATGTCGCGGACGACGGCCTTGGGGGAGAGCTGGTGGTCGGCGACCCACGGGTGGCCCTGCCGGTACATCTCGTACGCGGCCTCCAGCAGCTCCGCCAAGGGCTTCGGGTGGGTCACCTCGTCGAGCAGTTCGAGGCGCGCCTCGTACTCGATGCCCTCGGCCTTCATGGCGGCGACCGCCTCGCCGCGCGCCTTGAACTGCTGCGCGGACAGGATCTGCCGGGGGTCGTCGAGGATCGACTCGATCACGCTGAGCACGTCCAGGGCGTACGACGGGGACTCGGCGTCGAGCAGCTCGATGGTGGCCAGGGCGAGGGGGGAGAGCGGCTGGTTGAGCGCGAAGTCGAGCTGGAGGTCGACGGTGAGGCGGATCCGCCGGCCCGTCTCGTCCGGCTCGGGCAGCTCCTCGACCACGCCCCCGGCGCGCAGCGCCCGGTAGATGGCGATGGCCCGGCGGATGTGCCGGCGCTGCGCGGTGGGCTCCTCGTGGTTGTCGGTGAGCAGGTGCCGCATCGCGGTGAACGCGTCGCCGGGGCGGCCGATCACGTTGAGCAGCATCGAGTGGCTGACCTGGAAGCTGGACGTCAGCGGCTCCGGCTCGGCGTCGACCAGCCGGTCGAAGGTGGGCTGCCCCCAGCCGATCGAGCCCTCCGGCGGCTTCTTGCGGACCACCTTGCGCCGCTTCTTCGGGTCGTCACCGGCCTTGGCGAGGGCCTTCTCGTTGTCGATGACGTGCTCGGGTGCCTGCACGACGACCCGGCCGATGGTGTCGTATCCGGCCCGGCCGGCCCGCCCGGCGATCTGGTGGAACTCGCGATTCTTGAGCAGGCGGGTGCGGACCCCGTCGTACTTGCTCAGGCCGGTGAACAGCACCGTGCGGATCGGCACGTTGATGCCGACACCGAGGGTGTCGGTGCCACAGATGACCTTGAGCAGGCCGGCCTGGGCGAGGGTCTCGACGAGACGGCGGTACTTGGGCAGCATGCCGGCGTGGTGCACGCCGATGCCGTGCCGGACCAGCCGGGAGAGCGGCTTGCCGAAGCCGGAGGTGAACCGGAAGCCACCGATCGCCTGCGCGATCATGTCCTTCTCGGCGCGCGTGCAGACGTTGACGCTCATCAGGGCCTGGGCGCGTTCCAGCGCGGCGGCCTGCGTGAAGTGGACGACGTACACCGGGGCCTGCTTGGTCTCCAGCAGCTCTTCGAGCGTCTCGTGCAGCGGCGTCATCGCGTACGAGAAGATGAGCGGGACCGGCCGCTCGGCCGAGCGCACGACGGCGGTCGGCCGTCCGGTACGCCGGGTCAGGTCGTCCACGAACCGGGTGGTGTCGCCCAGGGTGGCGGACATCAGGATGAACTGGGCCTGCGGCAGCTCGATGATCGGCACCTGCCACGCCCAACCACGGTCCGGCTCGGCGTAGAAGTGGAACTCGTCCATGATCACCTGGCCGACGTCGGCCCGGTCGCCCTCGCGCAGCGCCAGATTGGCCAGGATCTCCGCGGTGCAGCAGATGATCGGGGCGTCGGCGTTGACGCTGGCGTCGCCGGTGAGCATGCCGACGTTCTCGGCGCCGAAGACCTCGCAGAGCGCGAAGAACTTCTCCGACACCAGGGCCTTGATCGGCGCGGTGTAGAAGGTCGTCCGGTTGTCGGCCAGGGCCGCGAAGTGCGCGGCGACGGCCACCAGGCTCTTACCCGAGCCGGTGGGCGTGTTCATGATCAGGTTCGCGCCGGAGACGATCTCGATGACCGCCTCCTCCTGATGGGGGTAGAGGTCGAGACCGCGCTCCTTCGCCCAGCCGGCGAACGCGTCGAAGAGGGTGTCGGGGTCGGCGCTTGTCGGCAGCGCGGCGGTGAGCGTCATAGCCTGTCCATGGTGCCTGGATCATGCCCTCCGGCGCCAACCGGCGCTGTTTTCAACGCAGCCGGACGATCAGTCAGCGTCCCCGGACGATCAGTCAGCGCCGCCGGAAGATCAGATCGGCGACCGGCCGGCCGGCCGTGATCGCCCGCCGCTCGAACTTCGTCACCGGGCGGTGCGCGGGCCGTGGCGCGTAGCCGCCGTACGCGTCGACCAGTTCCGGGTCCGCGTCCAGGGTCTCCCGCATCGCCTCGGCGTACTCGGCCCAGTCGGTCGCGCAGTGCAGCACGCCGCCGGGGGCCAGCCGGGACCGCAGCAGCGCCACGTGCGCCGGCTGGATGATCCGCCGCTTGTGGTGCCGGGCCTTCGGCCACGGGTCCGGAAAGAACACGTGTACGGCGGCCAGCGCACCCTCCGGCAGGCCGCTGACCAGCTCCAACGCGTCACCCCGCGCCACCCGCACATTCCCCAGGTCAGCGCGGTGCGCCAGGTCGAGCAGGTTGGCGATTCCCGGCGTGTGCACCTCGACCGCCAGATAATCTCGGTCCGGGTCGGCGGCGGCCATCGTGGCGGTGGTGTCACCCATGCCCGAGCCGATCTCCAGCACCACCGGGGCTCGGCGGCCGAAGAGGGCGGCCAGGTTGACGGGCTCGCCCGACACGTCCAGGCCGTAGGAGGACCACAGCCGGTCCAGCGCCTCGGTCTGTCGGCTGCTCATCCGCCCCCGGCGGGGGTGGAAGGTGCGGATCATCCGGGCCGTCGGCGCGACGGTGGCGGGGTCAGGGTCGGTGGTGGTCACAGCGAACCGAGCGTACGCGACGTCGTCCGCGGATCGGATGTGATGTGCGACCGGGAATGAGAGGATCCAGTTGGTACGGCAGGCCGGGCGGTCCGCTACCCGGCGCGGTCCGACGGCGTCGAGAGGGGGCATCGTGGCAGTGACCCGTGGCGGCGTGCTCCTGTCGGTGGCGACAGTGCTCGCCTTTCCCCTGCTGGCCGCCGCTCCCGCACTCGCCGCTCCTGCCGCGCTGCCGGCCCCCGCTGCCGCGCCCGCGCCGCAGCCCGGAGGCGTACCGGGTGGCGCGCCGCAGCCGACTCCCGTGGTGGACATCTTCGTCGAGGTGAGCCCCAGCACCGTGCAGCCCGGCTACCTGGTCGGCATCCGGGCCAGTTGCCGGGACAACTCGATCGGCGCCACCGTCGTCTCGGACGCCTTTGGCGCGGTCGGCGTGCAACCGCAGGGCGGGGTGCTCACCGCTGCGCCGATGGTCCGCGAGCGCACCCGCCCCGGCAACTACCGGGTCAAGCTGGAGTGCCGCGACGGTGAGACGGCGTCGACCATGTTGCAGGTGGTGAAGTCGGTGCCTTCCCCCCACCCCAGTCGAGGCCCGGCAACCGGCTTCGGTGGCAGTGCCGGGGGAGTCACCGGCAGTCTGCTGCTGCCCAGCGGCGCGGCGCTCACCGTCGCCGGGCTGGTCATCGCGGTGGTGGCCCTGCGTCGGCCCCGTACCGTCCGTGGCCTCGGGCGCCGCTGAGCCCCGCCGTGGAGATCTTCCGCCCCACACCGCCGCCGGACGGCTCCCGTCCGCCCGCCGGCTCCCGTCCGGCTGGCGGCGCGTGGCTGCCCGACGACGCCCGCCCGCCCGACGATTCGCGCTCGCCCGCTGGCGCGGGGCCCTCCGCCGGCTCGTCGGTGTCCCGCTCGTCGCGTGTCTCCGGTGACCGGCCGGCGGTGGCCGCCCGTCCGCCGACCGCCGTCGCTCCCCGGCGCAGCCGACCGACGGGGCGCAGCCCCTGGTCGGTGCCGCTGGCCGTGGTGCTGGTGCTGGTGGGCGTCTTCGCCACCGGCGCGGGACTGGGCCGTTCGGTCGGTCCGCTCGACCTGACTCCGGCCGGCGACGACCGCCCGCCCCGCAGCGAGACGGTCGGGTTGTCGGCCAGCCGCCCGGTGCGACTCACCGTTCCGGCGATCAAGGTGGAGGCGCCGGTGGCGCCCGTCGGGCAGGCGCGGGACGGGACGATCGCCGTACCGCCGCTGGAGAAGCACAACGAGACCGGCTGGTACGACCGGGGGCCGACGCCCGGCGAGCCCGGTCCGGCGGTCATCGTCGGGCACGTGGACACCAAGAGCGGTCCGTCGGTCTTCTACGACCTGGGCAAGCTGAAGCCCGGTGATCTGCTCGAGGTGGCCCGGGCGGACCGGTCGACGGTGGTGTTCAAGGTCGACACCGTCGAGCGTTTCCCGAAGGACCAGCTACCCGCCGAGCGCATCTACGGCCACGACGGACCGGCTGGGCTGCGGCTGATCACCTGCGGTGGCCAGTTCATCGGCGGTCGCACCGGCTACGCCGACAACGTGATCGCCTTCGCCACCCTTCAGTCGTCCCGCAAGCCCTGACCGGGGCCCGGCTCGCCTTGATCAACACGAGATCGGCGATATCGGGGTGTCCCGGTGGCGCTGACACCAACCTGGCCGTGCTGGCTCCAGAGGAACAGCAGCGGGCAGGCGATCTTCCGGCTCCCTCGGTCCGCCTGGTCCTGGTCGTAGTCCAGCGTCGCCGCAGCCCGGAACTCCTCGCAGATCGCGTGCACCGTGGCCTGGTCGCTGAACTGCCGCACGTGGGCCGCCCGTACCTCGGCGGGAAAGGCGTCCTTGACCTCCGGCCAGTTCTCCAGCATGTAGTCGACAGCACCTCAGGCGTGGGTGGGTGATACGTCCTTTGCTCTGCTTCAGCGGAGGAAACGCTCGTGGCCTTCCGGTGTCGCCTTGGTTGAAGCAGAGCAAAGGACGTATGCAGAGGTGGGACGCGTGTAGAGCGCAGGCTGGGTGCAGAGCCATGGGCGTCTCCGGACGCAACCAGGGCCGCTGTCTCCCCAACCGCGCAGGTCGGTGGCGACGACGGTGAAATGCTCGGCGAGCCGGGGCGCAACCTTGTGCCACATGAGGTGCGTCTCGGGTACGCCGTGCAGCAGCAGGACCGGAGGTCCGTCGCCGCCACGCCGTCCGCGGATCGTTGTGCCGGACGTGGCGATGTCGAATTCCTCGAAGCCGTCGAACATGCCTGAGCCTTCGTACCCTCGCTGGTCAGCGGGCCAGGGCAGCGACTATCGGAAGAGGCTTGGTCGCCTTGGGGATCGGCTCATCGATCGGCACCGTGGCGAGTCGGAGGTGCCTGGAGTGCCGAGGCCGCAACGACTGTCCGCAGCTCGACTGGGCAATCGAGCTGACGGTGGACGTCGTCGCGGTCATGTTCCAGAAGCGGTGACTGTCAAGCCGCAGGGCATGCCTGCCTCGGACGCGCGCCAGCACTGCGCCGCGCTGGCCCGATCAAGGCGCCGGCCGCCGCGGACGGTCAGGGCTGGGGGACGTGCAGGGCCACCTCGAACTCCAGGAGGGTCGCGCCGCTGGAGACCGGCGGGCGGGGCTTGTCGCCCGCAGCGGTGCCGTGCGCGGCGCGCGACGGGCCGGAGGCCCAGGCCTGGTACGCCTCCTCGCTCTCCCACCTCGTGTAGACGAAGTAGCGGGTCTCGCCGGCGACCGGGCGGAGCAGTTCGAAGCCGAGGAAGCCGGGGGAGCCTTCCACCGCGCCGGCCCGCGCCGCGAACCGCTTCTCCAACTCGGGGCCGGCGTTCGGCGGAACCTCGATTGCGTTGATCTTCACGACTGCCATCTGCCCACCCTAACCAGCGTCGACGGCCTCCGGTGGCGGCGAGCGGTCAGAACGCCTCGACCGCCGGAACGAGGTCCGCGTCGACCACGATCGGCGCGTGGTCGGAGGGGCCCTTGCCCTTGCGGGCCTCCCGGTCGACGTACGCCGAGCGGACCGCTCGGGCGAACGGCGCGGAGGCGTACACCAGGTCGATTCTCATGCCCTTGTTCTGGTGGAACATCCCGGCGCGGTAGTCCCAGTACGTGAACGGGTGCGGCCCCTTCATCGGCGTCGGCACCACGTCGTCGAGCCCGAGGTCGCGCAGTGCGGCCAGGGCGGCCCGCTCGGCCGGGGTGACGTGCGTGGAGTGGGTGAACACCGCCGGGTCCCAGACGTCGGCGTCGGTAGGTGCGACGTTGAAGTCGCCGCAGGCGGCCAACGGCAGGCCGCCGGCCAGCTCCGCTTCCAGCGCGTCGCGCAGCGCCGCGAACCAGGCCAGCTTGTACGCGTAGTGCGGGTCGTCGGGCGTACGCCCGTTGGGGACGTACACCGACCAGACCCGCACCCCGGCGCAGGTGGCGGAGATGGCTCGGGCCTCCGGCTCGGGAAAGCCGGGCTCACCCGCGAAGCCGACGCGGACGTCCTCCAGGCCGACCCGGGACAGGATCGCGACCCCGTTCCAGCGGCCGTCGCTGTGGCTGGCGACGCGGTAGCCGAGCTCGCCCACCTCGGCCACCGGGAAGGCGCCGTCCGGGCACTTCGTCTCCTGCAGGCAGACGACGTCGGGTGCGGTGCCGGCCAGCCACTCCAGCAGCCGGGGGAGCCGTGCCTTCACCGAGTTCACGTTCCAGGTCGCCAGGCGCATGCCTCCACCCTGCCGCATCCGCCGCCACGACGCGGGCTCAGCCACGCGCCGTGTCGGCGTCCAGTGCGGCGAAGGGCTGCCGGCTCAGTTGCCGGGTGTGTCGCCGGGACGGGTCTGTTCGGCCAGGAACCGTTCCAGCTCCGCGCCGAGTTCGTCGGCGGTGGGCAGCGGACCGGCGTCCGGGGCGAGCAGACTGCGTTCGCCGCGGCCTCGGGCGAACGCGTCGTACTGCTCTTCCAGTGCCTGGACCAGGGCGGCGGCGTCCTCGGTCTGGGCGACCTGCCGGTCGATCTCCACCCGGACCACCTCGGCGGCCGAGCGCAGACCGTCGCCGGGCAGCAGCAGCCCCGTGCTGCGGGACACGGCGCTCAGCAGCACCTCGGCGGCGGCCGGGTACTCGGTCTGCGCCACGTAGTGCGGCACGTGTGCGGCGAAGCCGAGCGCGTCGCGGCCCTGCTCGCCGAGGCGGAACTCCAGCAGGTGGCCGACGCTGCCGGGCACCTGGACCCGTTGCAGCCACGGCTCGTACCCGCTGATCAGTTCGGGGCGGGTGGCGTGGGCGGTCACGCCGGTCGGCCGGGTGTGCGGCACCGCCATGGGGATCGAGTTGAGCCCGACGGTGAGTCGTACGTCGAGCCGGGCGGCGAGCCCTGCGACGGCGGCGCTGAACCGCTCCCACTGAAGGTCCGGCTCGGGGCCGGTGAGCAGGAGGAACGGCGTCTCGTCGTCGTCGTGCAGCAGGTGCAGCTCCAGCTCCGGCGCGTCGAAGCTCTCCCAGTGGTCCTCGTTGAAGGTCATCACCGGTCGCCGGGAGCGGTAGTCGAAGAGCTGGTCCACGTCGAAGGTCGCGATCGGCCGGCCCTCGAGCGAGGTGAGCAGTTGCTCGCGGGCGAGCCGGCTGGCGTTGCCGGCGTCCACGAACCCGGTGAGGGCCTGGATCAGGACCGGTTGCCCGAGTTCGGGCAGATCGTCGGTGAGCTGGTAGAGCTCGTGTGGGTCGAGCACCGGTGCGGACCTCCCTGGAATGTGCCTACTCGGATGCCGTCGCGACGGGTGGCACCCGGTTCGGGCAACGTACCCGCCATCCTGGTGCATTCCTGAGTCGGGCGATCCGTCGCCCGCCCGCTGGGCACGATCGGACGAACCACCCGATTACGCCAATCGGCCGATGGGCGGTTCAACCCAAAGGCCGAGTTTGTCGATCATGTCGGGTCGCGCGGTCCGATGTCCGTCCGTGTCGCCGTCCGTGTCGCCGCACGAGGTCCGCCGCTTTTCTCCGGTACGCGAGGTCCGTTCCTCGGGCGAGTCGACCGGTCCCGCTCGTCCACCGGGGTGACCCGATTCTGTGGCGAGGACCACGTGATCACTGTGCGTGATCGAGGTTTCCGTCTGCCTAGCCTCGGCTGATGCGTGACGACGGCACCCTCGACGACCCGTACGCCCCGAGCAGCCCCACTACCGAAACAGGGGAAGGCACCTCAGCCGAACGGACAACCGCCGCGAGTCGGCTCCGGGCGTACGCCCGCGACCTGATCGGCCGACGCCGCGCCCGGGTGGCACTCGCCACCGGCGTGGTCTGCTGTCTCGGTCTGGCCGCCGTCGCCCAGGTCCGGGACCAGGACGCCGACGCGCAGGCGACCGAGAAGACCTCCGGCGTCGAGCTGGCGGAGCGCGCCGAGCAGCAGGCCGCGTCCCGCGCGCTCGACCGCTCGGCGGCCCCGTCCGCCACCCCGTCGGCGTCCGTCACCCCCGCCGACCCGGACGCCACCCCCCGCGCGCGCAAGGTCGTCCCGACGAAGCCGAGCCGCCCGGCGCCCGTCGCCGGTCTCGACAAGGCCCAGATGGAGAACGCCGAGGCGATCGTCCGCGCTGGCCGCAAGATGGGCATCCCGCGCCGTGGCCTGGTCATCGCGGTGGCGACCGCCATGCAGGAGAGCAACCTCTACAACGTCGCCAGCGGGGTCCTGCCGGAGTCGCAGGACTACCCGCACCAGGGCGTCGGCTGGGACCACGACTCGGTCGGACTGTTCCAGCAGCGCTCCAGCAGTGGCTGGGGTCCGGTCGGTCGGTTGATGGACCCGGAGTTCGCGACCCGGCAGTTCCTCACGGCACTTGAGCAGGTGCCCGGCTGGCAGCAGATGCGCCTCACCGACGCCGCGCAGGCGGTCCAGGTCTCCGCGTACCCGGAGTACTACCAGCAGCACGAGTGGCGGGCCACCCGGGTCGTCGACGCCATCGTTCCGAGCGGGCGGTAGCTTACCGACCACTGTGGATGGTGAGGGTTGAGCCTGTCGCGTCCCGGGTACATCCGTTGCGGGTTCGGGGTACACATGACTGAGGAATCACCGACAGGAGGACGACATGTCTCTGATGCAGCGGATCAGCACGTTCCTGCGATCACCCAAGGGTCAGCAGCTGGTGGACCGGGGCCGGCGCGAGCTGGCCAAGCCCGAGAACCAGCAGAAGCTCAAGGGGTTGGCCACCCGGCTGTCCAACCGCCGTCGCTGACCGCGTCACCGGCCGTCCTGCCCGTACCCACCTCTGGGGAGACCCGTTGACCGACACCCCACCCACCAACGGTCAACCCACGGCGCCCACCCCCGAGCCGTCGGCCGGTCTGCCGGCCGTGCCGGCGGCCGCCCCCGAGGGCCCGCCGGCCCGACTGTGGGACCGGATGCGCGACGATCCGCAGTACGCCCCGGAGCACCTCGCCCTGGAGGCGGTACGCCGACTCGGGCCGGAGGCCGCGCAGTGGGCCGCCCGGGCCCGTCACGACAACCCCGGCGTCTCGTCGGACGTCCTGGCCGACCAGGCGGTCCGCAAGTTCGTCAACCTGGCCCGCCTGTCCGGGGCGGTCTCCGGCGCGGCCGGGTTGCCGGGCGCCGTCCTCGACGTCGGGGTGCTGGCCTGGACCCAGGCGCGCATGGTCCTGCACGTCGCCGCCGCGTACGACGTCGACCCGCTGCACAGCGACCGGGCCACCGATCTGCTCGTGCTCCAGCGGGTGCACAAGGTCGCCGAGAGCGCCCGCCTCGCGCTCGGGGTGGCTGCCGGCCGGGAGCGCGCCGACGCGCTGTTCGGCCTGGGGGGCCAGCGTCCGCTGGGCCGGGTCATGGTGCAGCTCGGCGTCCGGCTGGCCCAGATGGCAGGTGTGCGGGCGGCCAAGCGACTCGTCGCCAAGATCGTCCCGGGGGCCGCGATCGTGCTCGGCACCTGGGCCAACTCGTCCGCCACGAAGGATCTGGCCGAGCGTTCCCGGGCGCTCTACGGCCGCCGGGGCATCGACGTCCCGGAGCCGCGTCGCCCCTGACCCGCCCCTCGCGGGGTGGGCTCAGTCGGCCAGGCCGGAGGCGCGCCAGGTCACCTCGGCCAGCCGGTCCTGACCGGAGGCGTTGGGGTGGAACCAGTCCAGCGGGTTGAGCAGGTCCAGGGTGAACCGGACCCGGTGCGCCGCGCCGCCGTCGTGTCGGCAGCGCGAGCCGTACGCCCGGCAGGCCGCGACCAACTGCGCGTTGTACGCGTCGATCCGCTCCCGGACGGCGGCACGGCGGGCCTTGTCAGCGGGCGCGTTCGACGTCGCGTTGGCCAGCAGCGCCGGGCAGATGCCCCGCTTCCACACGCGCGTCGCCCGCCCGTCGTCGTGTCCGACCTCCCAGAGTCGGTACAGGTCGGGGATGCTCACCACCAGCACCCGGGCCTTCGGCCGGCCGGTGCGCAGTGCCCGCAGACCCCGGTCGACGTCGGCCCGGAACTGGTTCACCGACGTCATCGCGTCCACCCCGCCCCGGCAGATGTCGTTGGCTCCGATCAGCACCGTGACGTAGTCGGCGCGGTCGCGTACGGCTGCCTGGGCCTGGCCTTCGAGGGCGTCGGCGCGGGCACCGGGCCGTGCGTGGTTGTACGCCCGGCCGCGGATCGCCGAGTTCTGGTCGAGCAGCCGCCGGTAGTGGCTGTTCACCCGCAGGCCGTCCCCTGTCGACCAGGAGTTGCGCTCGCAGGAGGTGAGCACCAGGCAGGAGGCGAAGCCGGTGCTGATCGAGTCGCCGAGGGCGGCGATGCCGCCGGGACCACCGGACGAGGGCGTGCTCTTCGTGGGACGCGGTGACGCGGACGTGCCGCCCTCACAGGCCAGCGCCACCAGCGCGGCGAGGCAGGCCAGGGCAGCGACCCAGCGTCGAGGCATGACATCCCCCGTCTCGCAGCACAGAGCGACAGCACGGTAACTCTATGCGCTGGGCGTGGTCGGGCGGGAAGTTGCTGTCGGGTATGCGGCGAACGGCACCCGGACACGCCGCCGGGATGCTATAAGCGCTTCCACGTCGGGATTCGGCTACCGGTTAACCGCGCCGATCGGGGGTAGATCGTCAGGTATGACGAGATCGCAGCCCCGGCGCGCCCGTGGCACGGTCGGCCACGCGTACAGCGCCCTGAACCTCCGGCTCACACTCGCCAGCTTCGGTCTGGTGATCATGGTGATCTTCGCGGTGCTGGCGTTCTGGGCCGGCATCGCCTGGCTCGGCGTGCTCTGCGCGATCCTCGCCGCCGTAGCCGTGGTCGACCTGGTCGTGATCCAACGCCGCCGCGCCGCCCGCCGCCGTGAGGAGCCGGGCGTACGACACTCGCTGTTCGAGTGACAGGAGGACGAGATGCCCCACATCGCCACCACCAACCCCGCCACCGGTCAGGTGCTCAAGACCTACGAGGCGATGTCCACCGAACAGCTCGACGCCGCCATCGAGCGCACCGACCTCGCGTACCGGCACCTGCGCGGCACCGGCGTCGACGAGCGCGCCCGGTGGATGAACGCCGCCGCCGACCTCCTG
The DNA here is from genome assembly GCF_043197485.1 of Micromonospora sp. NPDC049102. Lineage (NCBI taxonomy): Bacteria > Bacillati > Actinomycetota > Actinomycetes > Micromonosporales > Micromonosporaceae > Micromonospora > Micromonospora sp. NPDC049102. Next base: position 87,879 of record NZ_JBICTE010000028.1, read on the forward strand.
GACGCCGAGCGGGACGAGACCGCCCGGATCATGACCACGGAGATGGGCAAGACGTACGCGGCCGCGCAGGCCGAGGTGACCAAGTGTGCCGCGGCGGCCCGCTTCTACGCCGACAAGGCGTCCGCGTTCCTCGCCGACCAGCCGGCCGACGCCGCCGCCGTGAAGGCGACCAGGGCGTTCATCCGTTACCAGCCGATCGGCGTGGTGCTCGCCGTGATGCCGTGGAACTTCCCGCTGTGGCAGGTGATGCGGTTCGCCGCCCCGGCGTTGATGGCCGGCAACACGGGCCTGCTCAAGCACGCCTCGAACGTGCCGCAGACCGCGCTGCTGCTGGAGGACGTGTTCCGCCGCGCCGGCTTCCCGGAGGGCGCGTTCACCACCCTGCTGGTCGGCTCGGACGCCGTCGAGCGCATCCTCGCCGACCCCCGGGTACGCGCCGCGACACTGACCGGCAGCGAGGCGGCCGGGCGCTCCATCGCGCAGATCGCCGGCCGGGAGCTGAAGAGGACGGTCCTGGAGTTGGGCGGCAGCGACCCCTTCGTGGTGATGCCCTCGGCCGACGTGGACCGGGCCGCCGAGGTGGCCACGACCGCCCGCTGCCAGAACAACGGCCAGTCCTGTATCGCCGCCAAGCGCTTCATCGTGCACACCGACGTCTTCGACGCGTTCGCCGAGAAGTTCGCCGCGAACATGGCCGCGCTGCGCGTCGGCGACCCGATGGACGCGGACACCGACGTGGGACCGCTGGCCAGCGAACACGGCCGCGACGAGGTGCACGCCCAGGTACGCGACGCGGTGGACAACGGCGCGACGGTGCTCTGCGGCGGTGAGCTGCCCAGCGGCGACGGGTGGTTCTACCCGCCGACTGTCGTCACCGACCTGACGCCGCAGATGCGGATGTGGTCCGAGGAGGTGTTCGGGCCGGTCGCCGGCCTGTACCGGGTGTCGTCCTACCAGGAGGCGATCGAGGTGGCCAACGGCACGAGCTTCGGACTCGGGTCGAACGCCTGGACCCGGGACCCGGCCGAGCAGGAGCGCTTCGCCACCGACCTGGACGCCGGCAACGTCTTCGTCAACGGCATGACCACCTCCTACCCGGAGCTGCCCTTCGGTGGCGTGAAGAACTCCGGCTACGGGCGGGAGCTGTCCGAGCTGGGCATGCGGGAGTTCTGCAACACCAAGACGGTGTGGGTGGGCGAGGGGGCGGCGTCGGCCGGCGCCGGCGCGCACGCCGAGTAACACGCATCACCGAACGTCGTCGTGGGTAGGAGGTGCGCCCATGACGACGTTCGGGTTCCACGCCTCCCACGAGCAGATCAACCCCCGCGCCCTGCTGGAAGCGGTGATGCACGCCGAGCGTGCCGGCTTCGACGCCGCCATGTGCTCCGACCACTTCTCGCCGTGGAGCGAGCGGCAGGGCGAATCCGGCTTCGCCTGGTCCTGGCTCGGCGCGGCCCTCCAGGCCACCGGCATGCCGTTCGGCGTCGTCAACGCCCCCGGCCAGCGGTACCACCCGGCGATCATCGCGCAGGCGATCGGCACCCTCGGCGCGATGTACCCGGGCCGGTTCTGGGCCGCCCTCGGCACCGGCGAGGCCAGCAACGAGCACATCACCGGCGACGCGTGGCCGCGCAAGGACGTCCGCTCCGCCCGGCTGCGCGAGTGCGTGGACGTGATCCGGGCGCTGCTGGCCGGCGAGGAGGTCAGCCACGACGGCCTCGTCCGGGTGGACCGGGCCCGGCTGTGGACGCGTCCCGAGGAGCCGCCCGCGCTGGTCGGCGCCGCCGTCAGCGTCGCCACCGCCCGCTGGTGCGCCGAGTGGGCCGACGGCCTGATCACGGTGAACGCGCCGGTGGAGCACCTGCGGGCGATGATCGACGCGTACCGGGACGCCGGCGGCCGTGGACCGCTGCACCTCCAGGTGCACGTCTCCTGGGCCCCGGAGCAGGCACAGGCCGAGGCGATCGCGTACGACCAGTGGCGCAGCAACGTCTTCGCCCCTCCGGTCTGCTGGGACCTGGAGACCGTCGAGCACTTCGACGTGGCCTCGGCCGACGTACCCGCCGAGCGGGTCGCCCAGGTGGTGAACGTCTCAGCCGACCTGGGCCGGCACGTCGGCTGGCTGGAGGAGTACGTGGCGCTCGGCTTCGACCAGATCGCCCTGCACCACGTCGGGCAGGAGCAGCGCGGGTTCATCGACGCGTTCGGCGCCGAGGTGCTGCCGAAGCTGCGCCCGACGGGCTGATCCGACCTCGGCGACGCGACCCCTAGGCTCGTACCCCATGGAAAGCCTGTTTCCGGTCGTCGTCTTCCTGGCGATCGCCACCCTCGGTGCGGCGCTGGCCCGCCGGCTCGGTCTGCTCGCGCCGATCCTGCTGGTCGTACTCGGACTGGCCCTGTCCTTCGTTCCGGGCTTCCCGCAGATCCACCTCGAGCCGGAGCTGGTGCTGATCGGCATCCTGCCGCCGTTGCTGTACGTCGCGGCACTGGAGACGTCGGTGCCGGCGTTCAAGAACAACATCCGGCCGATCCTGCTGCTCGCCGTGGGCCTGGTGCTGTTCACCGCGTTCGCGGTGGGCGTCGTGCTGCACCTGCTGCTGCCGCAGGTCCCGTTCGCGATCTGCCTGGCCCTCGGCGCGGTGGTCGCGCCGCCGGACGCCGTGGCCGCCACGGCCGTCGCCCGTCGCGTCGGGCTGCCGCGCCGGGTGGTCACGATCCTGGAGGGGGAGAGCCTCGTCAACGACGCCACCGCGCTGGTGCTGCTGCGCGTCGCGACGATGGCCACCATCGGTTCGGCGGTCGGCACGACGGACGTGGCCATCGAGGTGCTGCGCGCCACCGGCGGCGGCATCCTGATCGGCGCCCTCGGCGCGGTGGTCTTCGGCTTCCTGCACCGGCGGATCAGTGACCCGCTGCTGGACAACGCGCTGTCGTTGATCATCCCGTTCGCGGTGGTCTTCACCGCCGAGCACATCCACGCCTCCGGTGTGGTCGCCGTGGTCGTCACCGGGCTCGCCCTCGGGCACAGGCTGCCGCAACTGCTGTCGGCGGCGTCCCGGTTGCAGGTCGGCGCGTTCTGGCGGCTGGTCCGCTTCCTGCTGGAAGGACTGGTCTTCCTCCTGGTCGGGCTGCAACTCCGGGAGGTACTGGGAGACCTCGACGAGCCGGCCGGCTCGCTCATCCTGATCACGTTCGCGGTGCTGGCCACCGTCTTCCTGACCCGCTTCGTCTGGCTCTTCCCGGCCACCTACCTGGCCAGGCTGGTCCCCCGAATCCGCCGCCGGGACGCGGCACCGTCGCCGAAGATCCCGATCATCATCGGCTGGGCCGGGATGCGGGGCGTGGTGACGCTCGCCGCCGCCCTGGCCCTGCCGCTGACCCTGGCCGACGACGAGCCGTACCCGCGGGCCCTGTTCATCTGGCTGGCCTTCGCGGTGATCGTGGTCACCCTGGTCGGCCAGGGCGCCACCCTCCCGCTGGTCGCCCGCCGCCTGAAACTGCCTCAGGACGACCCGGTGCAGGACGCCCTGTCGGCGGCCGGAGTGCAGCAGCAGGCCAGCAGGGCGGCGCGGGAACGGTTGGAGGAACTGGCCGACAGCGCTCCGGCGCCCGTGGTGGACCGGCTGCGCCGGGTGCTGGAGGACCGCACCAACATGGCCTGGGAAAGGCTCGGCGGTGACGAGCGCGAAACCCCCTCGCAGGCGTACGGTCGGCTGCGACAAGAGATGATCGACGCCGAGCGGGACGTGTTCCGGGCTGCCCGGGACTCCGGTCGGATACCTGAGGAGGTGCTGGTGCAGGCCTATCGTGACCTGGACCTGGAAGAGTCGCTGTTGCGGCAGGAGGTGGAGCAGTGAGCTGTCAGCACCTGGCCGAGGCGGGCACGGCCGAGCCGCTTACCCCCGACGAGTGCGCGGACTGCGTCGCCATCGGCAACACCTACTGGGTGCACCTGCGTACGTGCCTGAGCTGCGGCCAGGTCGGCTGCTGCGACTCGTCGCCGAACCAGCACGCGAGCAAGCACTTCGCGTCGACAGGTCACCCGGTGATCCGCTCGGCGCAGCCGGGCGAGGCGTGGCGCTGGTGCTTCGTCGACGAGGAGATCGGCTGACGCTCATTCGAGCCGGCGGACGAGGATCTGACCGGGCCACGGTTCGCGGCCCGGTCGCACGACGGTGAACGGCTCGGTGGCGGTGAAGCCGCAGTTCTCGTAGAACCGGACGAGCGCCCGGTCGTCGCCGCCGTAGCAGTCCACCCGCAGCAGGCCCAACCCCCGTGCCCGGGCCAGGTCGACGGCGTGGTCCAACAGCCGGGCCCCGATCCCCAGCCCGGCGTGCGCCCGGTCGCTGACCAGCAGCCGGACGTAGAGTTCCGGTTCGGTGGCCGGGGGCACGTGCTCGGTGGCGGCACCCACCACCAGCGCGCCGACCGGCTGGTCGTCCCGCTTCGCCAGGTACAGGTCGCCGCTCGCGGCCCAGTCGTCGGCGCGGGCGATCTGGCCGGGATCGGTGGAGGGCGGCCGTGTGCCCCACTGCCCGGTCCGGCCGCGCGCCACCAGCCAGGCGGTGGCGACGTCGAGTAGCCGCAGCACGGCTTCGGCGTCGTCGGGACCGCCGCGGTGGATGGTGATGGTCGGCTGATCCGTCATGCCCGGCATTCTGCTAGTGCCTCGTCATGCGGCCTTGAAGGGGTAATCCGGGTGGCGGATCTTGGAGTTGGTCGCGTATCCGGTTTTCGGTCGGGCTCGCTGGTTGC
>NZ_JBICTE010000029.1:0-92621 GCF_043197485.1 Micromonospora sp. NPDC049102
ACAACCCGAAACCGTTCGTGTGGACCAAGACCGCCGAGGAGATCCTCGACTCCCTCGCCAGATATTGCAAACGAATTTCAGGCGCAGGACACTAGCTAGCCCCGGAAGCTCCACGCGCGCGGCGCGGTCGCGGCGACGAGGACGGCCTCCGGCACCGGCCGGCCCGGCCGTGCAAGATCGGCGAGGTCTCGGGGTGGGTCAGCGGCGGAGCATGCGGAGCTGGGCCTGGTGTTTGGGGAGGTGAACCCGGGCGTGTAGGTCGAGCGTGCGGGACCAAGGCAGCGGCTCGTCGACGATCAGGTCGAAGCCCTCGCGCAGGTGGGTCTCCACCGGCGCCTCCGATGCCAGGCCGAGTTCGGTGACCAGTCCGCAGAGCCGGTCACTGGTGTCGTGCAGCAGGGCCGCCAGACCACGCAGCCCACCCTGCTCGGCGGCCAACGCGTCGAGCTGCGGACGGTGGATGTCCTCCTCCAGCTCGTAGTAGGCGAACGGCGACCCCGCGAGCAACGCCTCGCTCGCCTGGATCATCAGTTCGTCGTTGGCGACGAGGTGCGCGACGATCTGCTCGGCGCTGAGCTGCCCCTGCGGCGCAGGCCCGAACGTCGCCCCGTCGATCTCGGCGAACACCCCGTCGTAGGCCCGCCGCAACCCGCCACTGTCCACCACACCCCCACCCCACCCGCCCACCGTGTCGATCATGGCGTTGTGGTGCCCGGTTCACCCGGACGAGCGGCATTTGCCGCCCACCACAACCCCTCGATCGACACGGTGGACGTTCAGCGGCGGGACTGGCGGGACCGGAGGTAGTCGGACACGACGTACTCGCCCAGGTCGTCCGTGTCGGGGGTGAACATGCGGCCCCGGCTGCGTCGGGCCACCGCGTCGATGAAGCGCCGCAGGCCGTCATCGTCGCCGAGCATGAACAGGTTGAGCGTGGCACCGTAGCGGCTGAGCCGGTCCACCTCGCGGACCGTCGCCTCGATCGTCTCCGGCAGGGGCGGCCAGTGGAACAGCGCCTCCCCGTCGTCCGGGTCCAGGTGGGCGGTCGGCTCCCCGTCGGTGACCACCAGGACGATCGGCTCGGCGTCCGGATGGCGGCGCAGGTGCCGGGCGGCCAGCCGCAGCGCGTGCTGGAGGTTGGTGCCCTGCTCCAGATCCGGCTCCACGGCGGCCAACTCCTGCTGGGTGAGCGTCGTCGCCTCCCGGCCGAAGCCGACGATCTGCAGGGCGTCCTGCGGAAAACGCGTCTCCATCAGGTGCGCCAACGCCAGGGCCGTCTGCTTCATCGGCCCCCAACGCCCCTGAGAGATCATCGAGTACGACAGGTCGACGCAGAGCACCACCGCCGCCGAGGCACGCTTCTCGGTCTCCACCACCTCGAAGTCGTCCGCTTCGAGCTGTAGCGGAACCGTCGGCCCGGCCCGGCGTACCGCCCGGGTGAGCGTGCGGACCACGTCCAACGGCTGCTCGTCGCCGTACTCCCAGGGGCGGGACGCACCGCTGACCTCGCCGGCCGCACCCGCCGACCGCAGGTCGTGCTGGCCCCGCGGCCCGGCCGTCAGGTCGGCGAAGACCCGCCGCAGCGCGGTGCCACCGAGCCGGCGCAACGCCTTCGGACTCAGCGTGAGCCCGTCCGCGTCCCGGCCCACCCAGCCCTGCCGGCGCAACTCCCGTTCCAGCTCACGAAGCCGGCGGACGTCATCGGCCGCGTCCCGGCCCAGCGTCCGGGCCACCGCGTCGACGTCCACGTCGTCCAGCGTGGCCCCGGGGTACTCCTGGTCGAGTTGGTCCAGCAGGTCGTCCAGCTCACCGATCTCACCGAGCGCGCCGGCCGCGTCCGCGTAGTCCAGGGGCTGGTCGCCCCGGACCCGCTCGCCGCGCCCCCAGCGCAGGTCCGGCCGCAGCGCCCGCAGGTTCGCGTCGAGCGCCGACAGCTCACCGGCGAGGCGGTCGCCGAGCGACTGCTGCAGCAGACCGGCCAGCTCGGCGCGCTGCCGGTCGGACAGCGAGTTCATCAGGCGCTCACCCGCCGCCGAACGGCGAGCCAGCACGTCGATCAACTCGTCGACCGTCTCGGGCTTCTCGGGGAAGAAGTCGCCGTGCCGCCGCATGAACTCGGCGAACGCGTCGGTGGTGTCCTCCGCGCGGCCGTGCCGGGCCAGCAGGTCGTTCAGATCCCGCATCATCTCGGCGAGCCGCTGCTGCGCGGCCGGGTCGGCGGACGCGCGCACCGCGTCGCGGAGCCCGGCGAAGCGCTGACCGAGGACGTCGTCCCGGAGCTGGTCGAGGATCTGCTGGTACGAACGACGGGCGTCCTCGCTGGCCCACTGGTAGCCGGACAGCTCCTCGACCGCACGGGCCGTGGAGCGGGGCAGGTTGTCCAGCACCGACTCGGCGAACCGCGCGCCGTCGTCGTCGCGCCCCCGCAGTTCGTCACGTTCGGCGGCGAGGGCCTGGTCGAGCAGGGCCTGTGCCCGGGTCACCGCGCCGTCGAGGTCGCCGCGACGAAGCGCCTCGCGGCGCAGCCGTCGCGCCCGGGCGGCCAGGTCGTCCAACCCGCCACGCCCCTGCGGACCACGGCGCAGCAGATCGCGCAGCGCCTGCCGCAGGCTGCCGCCGGCCAGCACCTCGGCGCCGACCGCGTCCACCGCCTCACGCACGTCGTACGGGGGTGCCAGCGGATCGGGGCCGCCGTTCCACTGCCCGTACCGGAACCGGTTGCCGGCCATGGTCAGCCCCGGCCGCCGTAGACGGTGCGCCCCGACTCGGTGACGTCCTTGCCGAGCCGGCGGGTCAGGTGCAACCCCTCCAGCACGAACTCGACGGCTGCGGCGGCCTGCTCCGGGGTGGGCGCGTCGCCCAGGCCGAGCCGGTCGAGGACCTTGGCCAGGCCGGGCACGGTGCCCACCTGGCGCAGCAGCTCGGCGGAACCGACCAGCTCCCCGGTCTCGATCGCCGCCCCGTCCTCGACCAGGGCGGTGAACCCGGACAGGTCGAGCCCGGCCAGGTGGGCGCGGAACGTCTCGGCGGTCGCGGTCCGCAGCAGGTGGGCCAGGACCTCGATCTCCCGCCCCTCCTCGCCGCTCTCGAACTCCACCTTGCCCCGCAGCGTGCTGGTCACCGACACCGCGTCACCGACCCGGGCCACCGCGGCCTCCGGCCGACCCTCCGCGTCGTCGGAGGCGGCGAGCAGGCCGGCACGACGCAGCGCGGCACCGGCAACCGTCTCGGCGGCGGCGATCGCGAACCGGGCGGAGACTCCGGAGCGCGGGTCCACCGACGGGGATTCCCGCACCGCGCGGGCGAAACGGGCCAGCACCTCCAGCACGTGCTCGGGGACTGCCGCGACCAGATCCGCCTCCTGGCGGATCAACGCCAGCTCCAACTCCAGGTCGACCGGATAGTGGGTACGGATCTCCGCGCCGAACCGGTCCTTGAGCGGAGTGATGATCCGGCCCCGGTTGGTGTAGTCCTCCGGGTTGGCGCTGGCCACCAGGAGCAGGTCCAGTGGCAGCCGGAGCTGGTAGCCCCGGACCTGGATGTCTCGCTCCTCGAGCACGTTGAGCAGCGCCACCTGGATGCGTTCGGCCAGGTCGGGCAGCTCGTTGACGGCGAAGATGCCCCGGTTGGTACGCGGCACCAGCCCGAAGTGGATGGTCTCCGGGTCACCGAGGGTGCGGCCCTGGGCGATCCGGATCGGGTCGACGTCACCGATCAGGTCACCGACGCTGGTGTCCGGGGTGGCCAACTTCTCGCCGTAGCGCATCGAGCGGTGCAGCCAGCCGATCGGCAACTCGTCGCCGGCCTCGGCGACCTGGGCGATCGACGCGGGGGTGAGCGGGCGCATCGGGTGCTCGTTGAGGACCGAGCCTGCGACGACGGGGGTCCACTCGTCGAGTAGCGCGCCCAGGGCGCGGATCAGCCGGGTCTTGCCCTGGCCGCGCTCGCCGAGCAGCACCATGTCGTGCCCGGCGAGCAGAGCACGCTCGACCTCGGGCAGAACGGTGTCGTCGTAGCCGACGATGCCGGGGAAACGGGTCTCGCCCGAACGCATCCGGGCGAGGAGGTTGTCGCGGAGTTCCTGCTTGACGGTGCGGTACTGGTGACCGGCCGCCCGTAGCGCGCCGAGCGTGCCGGGCAGGTCGGCCGGTGGAACCGGGATTACCGGGGTAGGCGCAGTCACCCGAGTAACGCTAGCTCACATTCGCGGGGGCACCTCCGGCTTCGGGTGGCACCCCCACTGCCACCCTCAGCCTCGGCCGCAGCGGCGGCAGGTGCCCCGACGACGCAGGTGGTACGCGTACGTCGCCGCGCCGAGGGCAACGCCCCACACCGGCCAGAGCAGCATCGGCGCCCCGGTCAGGCTGGTTCCGCCGGTGAGCTCCCAGAACTGGGGGTTGCTGAGCAGGCCGAGGCTCGCCGCGGTGACGGAGATGGCGACCAGGCCCGCCGGCACCACGGCCAGCTTCACCGGCACCCGCCGACCGGCGAGCCCGACCATCCAGCCGGGGAACCGCTCACCCCAGCGCTGCACCAGTCCAAGGGTGAGGATCGCGCCGGCGGTGGCGAAGGCGGCCAGCCCGAACCCGGCCCAGACCAGCCCGCTGTCCTGCATCTCGGTCAGGAACTCCCGGGAGATGCCCAGCGGGATGCCGGCCGCCCAGGTGAACCGGGTCGCCGCGTACGTCAGCGGGATGACCGCCGCGATGCCGGCGGCCCACCGACCCCAGCGCGCGGCGACGGTCGGGGTGGTCCAGCCGCGGTCGGTGTCGTCCCGCCCACAGGAGACGCAGGCCCGGGCGGTGCGGCGCTGCCAGGCGAGTACCGCCCCGGCCAGCAGCAGCCCGCCGAGCAGCGCGGCGAACCGGCCGAACAGGGCCCAGTTGAAGATGTCGGAGTAGTCGACCGGCGGCCAGCCGAACGGCGCGCCGACGATCAGGATCGGCAGGTAGCCGAGGATGACCAGCACGCGGACGTCCGGCACAACCACGGCGAGGACGAACGCGACCGCCCAGCCGTAGCCGGCGAGCAGCGCCCGCAGGGGGCCGGGTGGGCGGACCGCCGGGCGGCTCATGGCCAGGGCGGCCACGGCGGCGGTCAGCAGGACACCGGCGAAGAGCGGGGTGGCCACCTCCACCGGCACCAGGCGCAGCAGGCTGACGTCACCGCCGTGGGGGTCGTTCGGGCCGAACGGGTAGCCGGTGTCGGTCAGCGTGCCGACCAGGGCGAGTACACCCCACAGGCCGAGCCAGGCGGCGGCGAGCGGGGCGAGCCGGTCGGGCCAGCGGGAGTCGGTACGGGTTCGAACGTCGTCGATCGTCGTCATGCTCTCAGCCTCGACCGATCGGCGACCGGTTCCCTCCCGGGCGGCGGTGAACCCACTCCCCCGGCCGGGGGAACGGCCGGTCAGCCGGACGGGGTGACGAAGCCGGACTCGTAGGCGGCGATGACCGCCTGGGTGCGGTCGCGGACGCCCAGCTTGGCCAACACGTTGCCGACGTGCGTCTTGACCGTCTCCACTCCGACGACCAGGTGGGCGGCGATCTCCGGGTTGGACCGGCCGGTCGCCATGAGCCGCAGCACCTCGGCCTCCCGCTCGGTGAGGCGCGCGGCGCGCAGACGGTCCCCACCCGCCGGCCCGTACGCGCCGACGAGCTGGCGGATCGCGGCCGGGAACAGCAGCGACTCCCCCGCCGCGACGACCCGGACCGCCTCGACGACCTCCGCCGGCCGGGCTCGCTTGAGCAGGAAGCCGGACGCACCGGCGCGCAGCGCCTCGTAGACGTACTCGTCGTTGGCGAACGTGGTGACCACCAGCACCCGGGGCGGGTCGGCGGAGGTGGCCAGGAGGTGTCGGGTGGCCTGGATACCGTCGATGCCGGGCATCCGTACGTCCATCAGCACCACGTCCGGGCGGTGCCGGGCGACCAGGGGCGGCACCTCGGCGCCGTCGGCGGCCTCGGCGAGCACCCGCAGATCGGGTTGCGCGTCGATGATGGCCCGCAGCCCGACCCGGATCAGCTCGTCGTCGTCGACGATCAGCACGCCGGTGCTCATCGCGCGTCCTCGTACGGCAGGCGGGCCCGGACGAGCCAGCGGTCGCCGTCCGGGCCGACGGTGAGCCGGCCGCCGAGCAGCAGCACCCGTTCCCGGATGCCGTCCAGGCCCCGCCCGCCCCGCCCCGGATCGGAGCGACGCTGTCGGCCGAGGGCATTTTCCATTTCCAACTCCAGAGCATCGCGGTGCAGGTCGAGCCGCAGCGTCACCGGCCCGCGGCCGTGGCGGGCGGCGTTGGTCAGTCCCTCCTGGACGATGCGGTAACCCTCCCGGGAGACCACCGCGGGCACCGCCGTGGGGTCGCCGGCGCGGCTGTCGTAGACCGTCAGCCCGGCCGCGCGGGCGTCGGTGACCAGCCGGTCCAGGTCGGCGAGCGTACGCTGTGGCGCCACCGACGGCCGGTCACCGCCGGTCTCGCGGAGCAGCCCCAGCACGTGGTCCAGCTCGTCCATCGCGGTCCGGCCGGCGTCCTCGATGGCGGCCAGCGCGCGCCGGACGAACTCCGGGTCGGTGTCGAGCACCTCGCGGGCGGCGCCGGCCTGGAGGGTCGCCACGGTCAACGCGTGACCGACGGAGTCGTGCAGTTCGCGGGCCAGCCGGTTGCGTTCGGCGAGCCGGGTGGCCCGCACTTCCAGGGCGGCGATCCGCTCCGCCTGGGCGGGACCGAGCAGCACCGGAGCCATCGACACGGCGAGCGCGCCGAGCCCGGCCACGGCGTAGCCGAGGCCGACCAGCAGGGCGACCCCGGTGAGGGTGAGCCAGCCGCTGTCCCGCCCGTCCAACGGCCCGAACCGTTCCCGGCTGGTCAGCTCGTCGCCGACACCGAACTGCTGCGCGATGAAGGCCAACGCCATCGGCAGGGCGCTGAACAGCGCGATCATCACCACCGCGCCGACGATGAGGTGCGTGGCGATCCAGAGCGCGCTGCGCAGACGGCTCTCCCGGTCGCCGCGGTGTCCCAGGGCCGGGTCGGGCAGGTCGACGCCGAGCAGCGCCCGTACGGCGGCGATCTCCAGCGCCCGACTGCCGTCCAGCAGCAAGGGCACCACGGCGATCAGCGCGGCGATCACCAGCAGGACGTACACCAGCGGGCGGGGGATCGCCGAGTCGCGCAACATCTGCGCGAAGGTCACCGCGAGGACGCCGTACGGCAGGGCCAGCACGCCGCCCAGCAGCAGGAAGACGCCGCGTCGCCAGGTGCTGCCCGCGACCAGCGGGGCCAGCACCGCGCGGAGGGTCATCCGATCATTCTGCTGCCGTCGGGCGGGTGCGCGACTCCCCCGTACCGGGGAGATCTCAGCGGTGGTCGGCGACGTACTCCTGCGGGTCCTTGTCGCGGAACGCAAGGTCGCGGCCGTTCTTGTGCTCGCCGTAGAAGGTCAGCCAGCGTTGCCCCAGCTCGGCGCGCAGTTCGAAGCCGGCGTGCCGGCGGAAGTCGGGCAGCGCCTCGTCCTCCTCCTCGGCCAGGTGCTCGCTGTTCTCCCGGCGGGCCGTGCCGACAGCCTCCCACCAGGGCTTCGAGCCGACCGGGTGCAGTTTGGACTCGGCGATGGCATCCCGGATCTTGTTGTGGTCGCCGATGGCGTCGGCGGTCTCGTCCTCGCCGTCGTCGCCGTGCTTGACCAGGTGCGGGTAGAGGATCGCCTCCTCCGCCTCGGCGTGGATGTCGAGGTGCAGGGCGAGGGCGTCCCAGATGGCCAGCAGCTCCTGCTCGTCGCGGGCGTCGTCGAGGCGGGCGAAGCCGCGCCGGAAGGCGGCGTGGTCGTCCAGGATCAGTGCGGTGATGTCGTCCACGTCGTTCACTTTCTGTGGGTCCGGGACCGGTCGTCGCGTCGAAACTACCCCGACGTCCGACTTCCCACGCCCGATCTCGGGCACGTCCGACCGCGATTAGGCTCATGATCGTGACCTACCTCGCCGCGGAAGACCGCTACGACACCATGACCTACCGGCGCAGTGGACGCAGTGGCCTGCGGCTGCCCGCCGTCTCCCTCGGGCTGTGGCACAACTTCGGCCCGGACCGCCCGTACGAGCGCCAGCGCGACATCGTCCGACGGGCGTTCGACCTGGGTGTCACCCACTTCGACCTGGCGAACAACTACGGCCCGCCGCCCGGTTCGGCGGAGGAGAACTTCGGCCGGATGCTCGCCACCGACCTGAAGGCGTACCGCGACGAGCTGGTCATCTCCAGCAAGGCCGGCTACCTCATGTGGCCCGGCCCGTACGGCGAGTGGGGCTCGCGCAAGAACCTGATCTCGTCGCTGGACCAGTCGCTGGGCCGGATGGGCCTGGACTACGTCGACATCTTCTACTCGCACCGCTTCGACCCGGACACCCCGCTGGAGGAGACGATGGGCGCGCTGGACGCGATCGTCCGCTCCGGCAAGGCGCTCTACGTGGGCATCTCCAACTACAACTCGGAGCAGACCGCGAAGGCCGCGGCGATCCTGCGCGAGCTGGGCACGCCGCTGCTGATCAACCAGCCGTCGTACTCGATGCTCAACCGCTGGACCGAGGACGACGGCCTGCTCGACACGCTGGAGCAGGTCGGTGCCGGCTGCATCGCGTACAGCCCTCTCGCGCAGGGCCTGCTGACGGACCGTTACCTCAAGGGCATCCCGGCCGACTCGCGGGTGCGGACCAGCGTCTTCCTCAACGAGAGTGACCTCGACGACGAGAAGATGGCCACCATCCGGGGGCTCGGCGCGGTCGCCGAGCGGCGCGGCCAGTCCCTGTCCCAGCTCGCGCTGGCCTGGGCGCTGCGCGACCCGCGGATGACCAGCCTCATCATCGGGGCGAGCAGCGTCGAGCAGTTGGAGACCAACATCGCCGCCGTGCACAACCTCGACCTCACCGCCGAGGACCTGGCCGAGATCGACCGGCTGCTGGGCTGACCGCCGGAGTACGGGCGGCCCGGGTCACCAGATCCGGCGCCGCCCGGCGCGGTGGTTGCGCACCTCGCACCGTCGTCCCGCCGGAACGACGGGCTCGCGCCGCCGCCGGCCCACGCCGATGAGCACCGCCAGGACCAGCACGACGGCGGCTCCGGCCAGTACCGGCCACCGGCCGTCGAGGTCGGTCACCGACGCCACCGGCACGCCCGGGTCGGCCGCCGCCACCGCCGACTCCGTGGCGGCCGGCCGGCTGGCGGGGGTACGCGCGGAGGCCGTCGTCGTGGCGGCACGCTTCTCGGTGCCGGGCGGGGCCGTGAAGACCACGTCGGAGCAGGAGTAGTAGGTGTCCGGGGTGTTGGAGTTCTGCCAGATCGTGTAGATCAGGTGACGCCCGGTGCGACCCGTCGGCAGCCGGCCGGCCAGTTGGTACGCCCCGGCCCGCACGGGTGGGTCGGTCCGGGTCAGGAACGGACGCGGTTCCAGATCCGACCAGGTCAGCGGCTTGCCCGGGTCGTAGTCGGGTGTGGTGACGTAGAGCCGGAAGGTGCCCTTGTGCTCGATGGTGGTCCGATACCGGAAGGTGAACGTCGCGCCGGTGGTCAACCGGGTGCTCGGCCAGTCGGTGCGGGGCAGGTCCAGCCCCCGGTACGCGGAGAGCCCACCGCTGCACAGTTCGCCGTCCGGAATCCGCTCCCGGTCCCGACCGTTGATCGCCGCGACGCGTACGTTGTCCCATGCCCGCACCGCCGCGCCCGCCGCCACGGCCGCTCGGCAGGCGCTGGTGGGGGCGTACCTGCCCTCGGGTCCGCAGGCCGCTGCCCGGCTGACGGGGTCGGTGGGGGCGCCGTGCGCCCAGGCCGGCGCCGTGCCCAGCGGTGCCGCCGCCACGGCGACCAGCACCGTGACGAGCATCCGACGCACGCTCATGGCTTGACCTCCCGGTAGTGGTACGGGCGCGGAAGGCCAAAGGTTCGACGCCCGGGGCGCGGGAATCGCGCGGCGGTCCCCGGCGTTCCGATAACCGGTACCGATAAAGGCCAGACCCCCAGGCCGAGGAGGCAGACATGAAGGTACGTAGCTCGTTGCGTTCCCTGAAGCAGAAGCCCGGTTCGGTGGTGGTCCGTCGTCGCGGCCGGGTGGTCGTGGTGAACCGCGCGAACCCGCAGTGGAAGAGCCGTCAGGGCTGATCAACCCCTTACCGGACATACAGTCGAGAACGCCCCGACCGGGACCATCCGGTCGGGGCGTCTCGCGTCTCCGCTTCCGGCGAGCGGCACGGCCCGGTCGATGGCATCATGCCCCTTGATCAAGCACGTTCATCGATCGAGGGGGCGACGGTGCACAGATCAGACAGATCAGCGACCCGACGGCGTACGCGACAGCTCACCGCCGGCGTGGTCGGCGTGTTGGCGGCCCTGGCCGCCGTTCCGGCACCCGCGTGGGCGGCCATGTGGTCGCCCATCCAGGTCGTGTCCGAGGCCGGTTGGAGCGGGCAGGACCAGCCCTTCGTCGCGGTCGACCGGCAGGGCGACTCCCTGTTGGCCTGGGCGGGCTGCGACAGCAACGCCAGTGGCTGCTACGACCAGGTGAAGGCCCAGACAGTCTCGGTCGACGGCGTGTCGGGTCCGGTCCAGACGCTCTCACCGCTCGGCGCGTCCGCGTCCTGGCCCAAGGTGGCGTCCGACGACGACGGCGACTCGGCCGTGGTGTGGACGCAGGACGGTCTCGTGGCGGGACGCCGCGTGTCCGCCACCGGCGAACTGGGTCCGCTCCAGATGATCGCCACGTGGCACGGGGTCAGCCCGGCCGTCGCGGTCGACCCGTCGGGACTGGCGCTGGTCACCTGGACGGAGATCCGCGACGGCGCGTACACGACGAAGGCCCGTTACTTCGGCGCGGACAGCTCGCTCGGTCCGGAGTTGACCCTCGGTGTCGGTGTGGACCAGCCGGTCGTGGGCGTGGACCGTACCGGAACCGCCCTCGTGGCCTGGACGGAGAGCTACGAGCGGGTCGTCGCGCGCCGGGTCCGCCCGGAGGGGGTCGCGCCGCTGCGCGTCATCGCCGGGCGGGCCACCGACGTGAGGTACGCCAGCGTCTCGCTCGCCGTGGACCGGGACGGGGACGCGGTGATCAGCTACCGGTGGTCGAAGGCGGGTGAGCTGCCCCGCCTGCGCGTGCGGCAGCTCAGCCGCACCGACACGTTGGGCAGTGTCATCAGCGTCTCGCCGGCCGCCCACGAGCTGACGCTCTTCGACGAACTCGCCGGTGATCTCGACGGCGACGCGGTGCTGACCTGGGGTCGCTGGACGTCCGACGGTAGGCAGGTGTTCGCCCGCTCGATCTCCAGCACCGGCGTCCTCGGCACTGTCACCCGACTCGGTGTCGGCGACTGGCCGAAGATCACCCTCGACGACGACGGCGACGGTCTCGTCACCTGGAACACGCCCAGCCCGGACTTCTCGACCACACAGGTGCAGGCCAGGACGATCGGGCAGGACGGCGCGTTCGGGGCGGCCGAGATCATCGCTCCGGACGGGCGCTACGCGCAGCCGGCGTCCAGCCCGACGGGCCGTTTCTCGGTGATCTGGCAGAAGGCGTCCTACGAGTCCGACATCCGGGCCCGCTTCGGCCAGTAGCCGGGCGGCGACAGCGAGACGCCCGGACCGGTTCCCCGGTCCGGGCGTCCTGCGTTTGCCCGCTACCGGAGCTGCCGGAGTTGACTCTTGTCGGGTTTGCCGCTGGCGGCGAGCGGAACACGGTCGATGACCGTGACGGTGCGGGGCACGGCGAGATCGCCCATCTGTACGGCCACGAGCTTGCGCAGCAGGTCCGGATCAGGCGTCCTCCCGGCCGCCGGCACCACGAAGGCGTGCACGGCCTCGCCGGTCGTCTCGTCCGGAGCGCCGACGACGTACGCCTCGGTGATCGCGGCATCGGAGGCGAGCGCCCGCTCCACAGCTCCGGCGTGGACCAACTGCGCGTTGACGATGATCACATCCCGCGTGCGCCCGAGCAGCCGCAGGTAACCGTCGGCATCGAGCTCACCCAGGTCACGGGTCCGCACCCAGCCGTCCACGAACACCTCGGCCGACTCGTCCGGGTCCTGCCAGTACGACGATGCCTGCGCGGGGGCGCGGACGTAGATCTCCCCATCGCGGACAGAGACCTCCACGGCCGGACGACCGACAGTGGCGAGCGTGGCCGCGTTCGCCACCATCTCGCCGGGGGTCGCCATCGCGATCATCGACGTCTCGGTCTGACCGTAGCCGTGGAAGAGCACCGGACCCAGCACGTCGAGCGCCTCCGCCAGTCGGCCCGGCGCGAGCGGCGACCCGGAGACCATCAGCGCCCGCAGGTGAGTCAGGTCGACCGGGTGGGCCTGTTGGTCCCGGATCAGTTGGTGCAACTTGCCGACCGTGATCACGCTCGCGGTGGCGCGGTGCTCGACCAGGGCATCCGGGAAGACCGGCCGGGGTGCCACGACGAGGGTGCCGCCCGCCGCGAGGGCGAGGACGCCGTACTCCAGCATCACCTGACTGGCCAGCGAGCCGAAGACCAGGTAGCGCTGCAACCGGGTGGCCAGGTCGGCGATGGCCGGGGGCCACCGGTCCGGGTACGGTACCCAGGCCGCCGACATGGCGGCGTAGGTCTGGACCACGCCCTTCGGCGTCCCCGTGCTCCCACTGGTCCAGGTGATCCGCGCGGGATCATCGGGCCGTCCCGCTGCGACGAGTGGCAGCCCGTCGTCGGGGTGCCCGGCGAGCGAGGCCAGCCGAGCCGAGTCGACCACGAGAGCGCCGGCACGTTGTGCCGGGCTCAGGTCGGCACGCCACCCGGACACCCGCGCCCCCACGGCGAAGGCGGCAACCGTGGCGGCGAAGGCGGCTGCGGTGACCGGCAGGTCGAGCGTGACACCCACTCCGGGCCCCGCGCCCAAGGAGCGCAGCCCGGCCGCGATGCGCCGGATCAGACCCGCCATCTCCGCTGCGGTCGTGACGACCGGCCCGTCCTCGAAGACCGGCCGGTCCCCGCCGGCGGTCAGGAGGTCGAGGACGGGCTGCGGCCAGACGTCATCGGACATCGGCGAGGACACCCTTGACGAAGACCTCGAGAGGCTGCCGGTGCACGGTCGGCAGGTCCCAGTTGTTCTCCAGGTTCTCCGCCAGGTGGTGCTCGGCGACGACCTGCCCGTCGCGCAGCACCCGCACGACGGGGTGGAGATAGCTGGCGTCGTGCGCGGCGTTCGCGTCGTTCTCGGCCGGACGCGGCACGGTGATGTCGAACGGGTCGACCTGGTCGTGGTCGGGGCCGTACTCCAGGGTCACCAGGAACGCGAACACGTCAGGTTCCGCCTCCCGCAGGTAGGCGACCGGCATCTCCTCGCGGTAGCGGGCGGTCTCGTCCTCGACCGTGATGACGTCGCCGAGCACCGCGAACTGCTGCCACAGCGCCGAGGTCACGTTGATCCGGGCGATTATCGAGTCGGCGATCGCCTCCGGCGTCAGGGCGATCTGCCGGGCCGGCCAGGGCTGCCCGTGGTGCCGCTCGCGCAGGATGCGGTGCAGCGCGCGGGTGGCATAGCGGAAGCCGTGGATGAAGCCGTTCGTGGACTTCTTGAAGTCACGCTGCTGGCTGAGGGTGCCGGCGAAGTAGAGACCGGGGATGTTCACCGACTCGAAGGCCGGCGTCTGCGCCGGGAACCGATCGTTGATGACCAGCTCCGGCCGGGCGGACTCGGCGAAGATGGACGCGTCGAAGCGGAACCCGGTGCAGAGGATGACCCGGTCGTACTCGAGTTCACGCAGGTTCTCGACCGTCCGGGCATACCGGAGGAGCACCCGGAACCCACCGCCCTCCCGCTGGCTGATCTGCTCCACGGTGCCGTCCAGGACAGCGTTCTGCGACTTCAGCTGATAGGTGTCCAGGAAGTTGTTGTTCACCGCGCGCAGGTGACCGACGTAGTGGGACTGCCAGGCCAGCTTGATGCTGTGCGGCCCGGCGACGTGAATCGTGGCGGCGGTCTCGACGAGCGCGTCCGCGGTCTCGAAGGCCGAGTTGCCCTTACCGAGGATCAATACCCGTTGGTTGACGAAATCGGCGGGGTCGACGCTCACGGTGTCGTAACGCTCGGCCAGGTCCACGCCCTCGATCGGCGGCACGTAGAGCTGGGAGACGCCGGTGGCGACGACGACTCGCCGTGCCGTCCAGCTGTCGTCGCCGGCCCGTACCGTGAAAACGTCGCCGGCCTTCGACACGGCTGTCACCCGGGTGTCGTAACGGACGCGCAAACCCCGCGCGAAGTCGGCGAGATAACGCACCAGATCGTCCGCGGCCGGAAAGTAGCGCCTGCTGTAGTTCTTGAAGAGCAGCGCCGGATCGTCGGTCAGCAACGAGTTCCAGTCCGACCGTAGATTGAACTCCGGATCCTCCGAGCCGGTCCACACCTTGTTGATCGAAATCAGCTGGCGGTGCCGGGGATAGGTCTCGAAGAACATGCCCGCCCGGGGGCCGCCCTCCAGCACCACATAGTCGTTACCGTCGCGCTCGAGCAGGGCCGCGAGCTGCAAACCCGCCGGCCCGGCTCCGATGATCAGGCAATCGTGCGTCATGCGGCGCAATTTACTGAGGCGATTTCAGAACGCTCTGAGAAGCTGTTCGTAGCATCCGCTTCCATGACGATTCAGGTGGATCTGGCAGCGCCGCTGCGCCCCGCCGACCTGCGCGCCGCAGCAGGCCCGGTCACGGTCGTGGTGGGCGAAGAGGTACGCGACCGGGTGACGACCGGCCGCACATTTCTGGGCAAGGCACTCGGCGACGACCGGGCGATCTACGGTGCCACCACCGGTTTCGGGGCGCTCGTCGGGTACGCGGGTCGAGCCGACCAACGCGACCAGGCCGACAACACCCTCGCCCACCTCGGCGCGGGCCAGGGTCCGGACCTCGCCCCGGACGTCGTACGCGCGACGCTGTTGGTCCGCGCCTGGTCCCTGGCCCGGGGCGCGTCCGGGGTCTCGCCGCACGTGATCGACGCGCTCGCGGCCATGCTCGGCACGACGTTCACACCGGCGATGCCCCGGCTCGGTTCCGTGGGGGCCAGCGGCGACCTGATTCCGCTCGGTGCCGCCGCCCAGGCGCTGCGCGGGCGCGGACACGCCTATGTGGACGGCGTCCGTATGCCCGCCGAGGACGCCCTGGCGAAGGTGGGCCTGGAACCGCTCCCGCTCGACGGCCGGGACGCGCTCGCGCTCGTCAACGGCACCTCGCTGACCACCGCCGCGCTGACCCTCGCCCTGGACCGGGTCCGCGCCTCGCACCGTGTGGTGCAGACGTTGAGCTGCCTCCTCGCCGATCTGCTCGGCAGCGACCCGCAGTTCCTCGATCGCGCCCTCCTGGCCGCCTACGGTCACCGGGGCGCCATCGAGGTCGGCGCCGCGATGCGGGCGACCTGCGTCGGCCTGCGGGCGTCGGGCACCAGACCCTTGCAGGAGCCGTACAGCATCCGCTGCGCGCCGCAGTTGCTCGGGGCGGCCGAGGACGCCCTGCGCTATGTCGACGGCGTCGTGGCGGCGGACCTCGGCGGGGTCAGCGACAACCCGCTGTTCTTCCCGGCCGACGACAAGGTCGTGCACGGCGGCAACTTCTTCGGACAGCCCGCTGCCTTCGCCGCCGACGTCCTGTCCATGGTGATCGCCCAGGTCGGCAACCTCGCGGAGCGCCAGCTCGACCTGCTGGTGGACCCGGCGCGCAACGGCGGGCTGCCACCGATGCTCGCGGCGGGGCCGGGTCAGCAGCACGGGCTACAGGGCGTCCAGCTCGCGTCGACCGCGCTCATCACCGAGATCAGGCGGGACACCGTGCCCGCGAGCGCGCAGAGCCTCCCGACCAACCTGCACAACCAGGACGTCATCCCGCTCGGCACCCAGGCCGCGCTCCGCGCCCTGGATCAGGCGGAACTACTACGCCTGATCACCGGTTCGCTGGGACTGGGTCTGCGCCAGGCGGTGCATGTCGGAGCGCGCCGCCCGACGGCCGCGGGCTGCGACCGTGCTCTGCGGGCCCTGGAGGAGGCAATCGCCCCGATCGATCCGGACCGACCACTCGACGGGGACGTACGAACGGCTGTCGCGATTCTGGAAGAGCTTGAAAAATCTCTGATTTCCGACTCGTACGGTGAGCGCCGTGACGCTTGATTACCTGATCATCGGGGCCGGTCCGGCCGGTCTTCAGCTCGCCGCCCTGCTCGAGGCCGACGGCACGCGTGACTATGTGGTGCTGGAGGGCGCCGACGGGCCGGGGGCGTTCTTCGCCACCTATCCGCGGCACCGCCAACTCATCTCGATCAACAAACCGCACACGGGCACCGACGACCCCGAGCTGAATCTGCGGCTCGACTGGAACTCCCTGCTCACCGACGATCCGGCGCTGCTGTTCACGCAGTACACCGAGCGGTACTTCCCCGACGCCGAGGTGATGGTGCGATACCTCGCCGACTTCGCCGCGAAGACGGGCGTCAAGGTCAGTTACGGCACCCGGGTGACGCGCGTGTCCAAGCACGACGACGTGTTCACGGTCGAGGCCGGGGACCGGCGCTGGGAAGCTCGCGTGGTGGTCGTCGCCACCGGCGTCTCGAAGACCTACTCGCCGGACATCGAGGGATTCGAGCTGGCCGAGGGGTACGACGTGATGAGCGTCGAGCCACGCGACTACCTCGACCAGACGGTCCTCATCATCGGCAAGGGCAACTCCGCCTTCGAGACCGCCGACAACCTCATGGAGACCACGACGCTGATCCACGTCGCGGGACCCAGCTCGGTCCGGATGGCGTGGCGCACCCATTACGTCGGGCACCTGCGCGCGGTCAACAACAACTTCCTCGACACCTATCAACTCAAGTCCGCGAACGCGATCCTCGACGGCACGATCAAGAGCATCGAGCGCGACGGTACGGGCTACAAGGTGACGTTCAGCTTCTCCCGGGCCAACGAGGTCGTGAAGGAACTGCACTACGACCGGGTGCTGGCGTGCACGGGATTCCGATTCGACGACTCGATCTTCGACGCCTCGGCCCGACCCCAGCTCACCATCAGGGACCGGTTTCCGGCACAGACGCAAGCATGGGAGTCGGTGAACGTCCCGGGGCTGTTCTTCGCCGGAACGATCTCGCAGGTACGCGACTTCAAGAAGTCCACGAGCGGTTTCGTGCACGGCTTCCGCTACGCCGTACGCGCACTGCACAGGGTCCTCGCCCGCCGGTACGACGCCACGGACTGGCCGTCGGACAGGCTCGCCGCCGATCCGGCGGCCATGACCGCGGCGGTCATCGAGCGGGTCAACCGCAGCTCGGCCCTGTGGCAGCAGTTCGGGTTCCTCGCCGACGTGCTCACCGTCGCCGGAGACGAGGCCCGGTACCACGAGGAGGTGCCGGTGGACTACCTCGTGGCGACCGGCCTGCACACCGCCGACCACGAGTACGACCAGGCATTCGTGATCACGCTGGAGTACGGCCCCGACCACGACCAGGTCGACCCGTTCGACATCACCGTGTCCCGCGTCGCCCAGGATGTCGTGGGGCAGGCGCACGACGCGGCGTACCTGCACCCGGTGGTCCGTTACCACCGCGAGGGTCAGCTGATCAGCACGCACCACCTCGCCGAGAACCTGGAGAACCAGTGGGATCGGCCCGACGTCCACGTACGGCCGCTAGAGGAATTCCTCGGCCGTTGCCTCTCCGGTGCCGAGGGCTGACATGGACCCGGTCCACCAGGACTTCTTCGAAGGCGGTGCCGGGCGCGAACGCACCCTGGCCGCCAACGAGCGGGCCTTCGAGCGGCGGTGGATCGTGCCACGGGTGCTGCGGGCGACCGGCGAGCGGGACCTACGGACCACTGTGGCCGGCACGTCGCTGGCCGCACCGGTCCTGGTCGCGCCGACGGCCTTTCATCGCCTCGCGCACGTCGAGGGCGAGGTCGCCACCGCGCGGGGAGCCGCGGCGGCCGGCACCGCGATGGTGGTCAGCATGGCCGCCACCCGGCCGATCGAGGAGATCGCGGCGGCGGGCGGGACGCTGTGGTTCCAGCTGTACCCCCAACCCGACCTCGACTTCACGGAGTACGTGGTCAAGCGCGCCGAGTCGGCGGGCTGCCGGGCGATCGTGGTGACCGTGGACTCCCCGGTGTTCGGGCGACGCGAGCGTGACCTGCGCAACGGCTTCACCGACCTGCCAGCCGGCTATGCCTGCGAGAACATGCGCGACGCGACAGGCCAGGTGCGCCCGATCGCGATGGACGCGACGGTGGGGTGGGACCGGATCGCGTGGCTCCACGGCATCACGGGCCTGCCGATCCTGCTCAAGGGGATCCTGCATCCGGCGGATGCCCGTCTCGCGGTCGAGCACCGCGCCGCCGGCGTGATCGTGTCCAACCACGGCGGACGACAGCTCGACGGGACGATCCCCACGCTCGACGCGCTTCCCGCAGTCGTGGCAGCCGTGAACGGGCAGATTCCGGTGCTGCTCGACGGGGGTGTGCGCGCCGGCACCGACGTGGTGGTCGCGCTGGCGCTCGGAGCGCAGGCGGTGCTGGTGGGGCGTCCGGTGGTGCGAGGGCTCGCGGCGGGCGGGTCGGAGGGCGTACGGGAGACCCTCGAACGACTCACCGACGAGCTGGATCAGGCCCTCGCCCTGGCCGGAGCGCGGCGACCAGCCGATCTCACGCCCGACCAGGTGGTGACCCGGTGAAGGCGGTGGTCGCCCTCCGGGAGTGGATCTTCGAGCGGGTGAACGGGACCGAGGGGGTTCCCGTTCCCGGGCCGCTGGTGGGGCCGGAGGACTTCGAGCGGGTCTACAGCCATCCGGCCGCCGACGGGCGCAGCCGCGGGGCCGGCATCTCGGACCTGTTCTGGTACTGGCTCGCCCCCGGTCCCCAGATGCATCAGGAGCACCTGGAGCCCGGCGAGGCGTACAAGACGGTCGCGCGGACGACACGTCAGGTGCTGGCCGTCCCCCACCCGCGCTCCGACGAGCTGGCGACGGCCGCGACCCGCCGGATCCTCGACGCGCTTCCGACCGGCCGGACCAGTCACGTGCGGCTACGGGACCTGATGATGCCGATCTGGGCCGAGGTCTCGTACGAGCTGGTGTTCGGCGCATCCTGCCCGCGCGAGGTGCGGGACCTCATCGTGGCGAACGCGGACGACGTGGTCACCGCGCTGAAGGGGATGAGTCTGCGGCACATGTCCCGGCGGGATCGCCTGACGCGCTACCTGCTGGACCGGATCGACGCGGGGACGTCCCCGGTCGTGCTGCCGCCGCCCTTCACCGCCCTGGAGACCGCCTGGTACCTCCAGGGCGCGTTCTTCAACACGGCGGTGGTGCAGATGTCGGAGGCCATGACACACATCCTGCTGTGCGCCCGGTCCGTCGAGGACACGTCGGACGACTCCCTCGACCGGATCATCGACGAGACGCTCCGCGTGTACCCGCTGTTCGGTATCGCGCACCGGATCACCTCCGGACCGATCACCGTGGGAGATCACGCCCTCCCCACCGGATCGGTGCTGCTCTTCAACTATCTGGCCTACCAGCGCACCGGCCCCGCAGCCGACGACGCGTTCGACCCGGACCGCTGGCTGTCGTTGCGCCGGCAGGACGCCCACTTCATCCCGTACGGCGTCACCGCCAACCGGGCCTGTCCGGCTCGTGGCTCGGCCCCCGTCCAGTTGCGCGCGGCCACCCGGGAGGTGCTGCGGCGCTTCTCGGTCAGCTCGTCGGCGGAGCACACCCGCTCGCTGCCGAGTCGCGGTCCGGCGTACCTCACGCCCCGAGGTCTCGCCGGTCCCGGCCGCAACCGGCTCGCGCTCATGCGGCAGCGTGACCGGCTCTTCGACGTGGGGCGGTCGTTCACGCAGCTCGTCTGCGGCACCTGGATGGTCGTCGACGCCCGGCGACAGAAGTTGTGCACCCGGTTCTTCGAGGAGGCAGACGCATGACCCCCACCGAGCTCGCTCCGCGGTTCTTCATCGCGGTCGCGGTCATCCTGCTCTTCTGCAAGCTGGTCGCCTGGCTCCTGGGCAAGGTGGGCCAGCCACCCGTGGTGAGCGAGATGCTCGCCGGGGTGCTGCTCGGCCCGTCCCTGCTCGGCCTCTTCTGGCCGGGCGCGCAGGCCGCGCTCTTCCCCGCGCCGCTGCTGCCGATCCTGTACGTGGTCGGCCAGGTCGGCCTGGTGCTGTTCATGTTCCAGGCCGGGTACGCCTTCACCTCGCACCGGGTGACCGGGCTCGCGGGCACGGCGGGAGCGGTGTCACTCGCGGGTGTCACCGCTCCTCTGGTGCTGGGGATCCTGCTGGTCCTGGGCATGGCGGGCTTCGTCCCGATCCGCACGGACGGCGTGTCACTCGGTGTGTCCGCGGCGTTCGTCGGCGTGGCGCTGGCGATCACGGCCTTCCCGATGCTCGCCCGGATCATCACCGAACGCGGCCTCGCCGGCACCCGCTTCGGTTTGCTCGCCCTGGCCAGCGGCGCGGTCGACGACATGGTCGCGTGGATCATGCTGGCCGCGGTGCTGGCGTTCGCCTCGGGCGCCGCCGGGCCGGCCCTGGTCACCGTGGGTGGCGCGGTGCTGTTCGGGGTGGTGCTGTGGCTGGGTGGGCGGCGGGTGACCGGCTACGTGATGGGGTTTCCGGGCGAACGTGCGCGGCTGCTCGGCACTGTGGCGGTGCTCTTCCTGGTCGCCTGGTACACCGACGAGATCGGGCTCTACGCGGTCTTCGGCGCCTTCGCGGTCGGTGTGGTGATGCCGCGCTCGGCGCAGACCGACAAGGTGGTCGACACGCTGACGCCGATCGCGGCGACGGTTTTCCTACCGCTGTTCTTCACCTACTCCGGGCTGCGCACCGAGTTCGCGCTGTTGGGCAACCTGGCCGTACTCGGCTTCGCCGCCGCGTGCGTGACCGTCGCGATCGTCGGCAAGTTCGGCGCCTGCTGGGCCGCGGCCCGGGTGCGCGGCGAGCCGAACACTGTCGCGTTGCGGGTCGGCGCCCTCATGAACGCGCGGGGCCTGATGCAGCTCATCGCCCTGAACGTGGGACTGGAGGCGGGCATCGTGAACTCGTCGCTCTTCACCGTGCTGGTGGTGGTCGCACTCATCACGACACTCATGACGACGCCGCTGCTCACCTGGATCGACCGACGCGAGGCCCGAACTTCCGCGCCCACACCGTCGCGCGTGACCGTCGGAACCCCGTAAATTGTTTGTTTGAGGCGACAAGTTTTCCGATACATAGGGACTTCTCGATGCGCTGGTGTCACTATCGAGGCATGAACCGACTCCTGCTCGTCGAGGACGACTCGGAGCTGCGCGGCATGGTGGCCGAGACACTGACCGGCGAGGGATACGTCGTCGACCAGGCCCCCGACGGTCAGCGCGGTCTGCATCTGGGGCTCACCCGTCCGTACGACGTCATGGTGATCGACCGACGCCTACCGGCCCTCGACGGGCTGGACCTGGTCGTCCGACTGCGCTCGCGTGCGGTGGCCGCCCGGGCGCTGCTGCTGACCGCGCTCGGCGCCGTCGAGGACCGGATCGCCGGCCTCGACGCGGGTGCCGACGACTACCTGACGAAGCCCTTCGACCTGGACGAGTTGAGCGCCCGCATTCGGGCCCTCTGCCGCCGGGTCACCGACTCCACCGAGGTGCTGCGGTTCGGGGCGGGCCAGCTCGACCTGTCCGTACGCGACGCCGTCCTACCCGACGGCACCCGGATCGCCCTGTCCGCACGCGAGTTCGAGCTCCTCCGGGTCCTCGCGTCCCGGCCGCTCACCGTCCACTCCCGCGCCGAGCTACGCAGCCGAGTCTTCGACGAGGCTGCCGCAGCGTCCCTGGTCGACACGTACGTCTACTACCTGCGCCGCAAGCTCGGCCGTTCGGTGATCCGGACCGTCCACGGCCTCGGCTACCGGCTGGGCAGCCTGTGAACGTCGAGGACACGATGCTGCGCAGGGCCAGGGCGCGGGTCAGTCTGCTCGTCGGACTCACCATGACGGCGCTGCTCGCCCTGGGTGCCGCCATCTCCTATGCCGCCCTGCTGCACAACCAGCACGAGCAGATCGAACGAGAGCTCAGCTACGGCGTGGTCCACGGCACCATCGACGGGCCGCCGGCCTGTAGCTGGATCATCCTGTACGACGGCGGCCGCACCGACCTGGGTCGGAACCCGCCGCCACCCGGCTTCCCCCTGCGTTCGGCCATCGACGCGGCGGCCTCCGACCAGCAGGTCCACAGCGACAAGGTCGACCGGAACGGCACGACCTACTACGTCCGCACCCAGCCACGCGGCACGGGAGTCGTGCAAGCGGTGTTCGACGCACGCTTCCAGCTCTCCGACCGGCGTCACCTGCTCGCCGCCTTCCTGCTCGCCGCGATCGTCGGCCTCGCCGCGGCAGCCCTCACGGGCATCGCCGTGGGCCGCCGGGCCGTGGCACCGCTCGCCGAGGCGCTCGGACGGCAACGTCGGTTCGTCGCCGACGCCAGCCACGAACTCCGGACGCCCATCGCCCAGGTCCACACCCGCGCCCAGATCCTGGCCCGCCGCGCCGGGGCCGACCGGGCCGACTTCGACCGCCTCATCGAGACCACCGGACGCCTCGGTGAGATCGTCGACGAGCTCCTGCTCTCCGCCCGCCTCGCCGCCACCCCGGTCGACCGTCACCTCTCCGAGCCGGTCAACCTGGCCCTCCTCACCGCCCAGGCCGTCGACTGCGAGGCCGACCGCGCCGCGGAGCAGGGCGTCCAACTGCACGTGACAGTCCCGGACAGCCCGGTCCTGGTCCCCGGCATCGCCTCGGCCCTGCGCCGCATGGTCGGTGAACTGCTCGCCAACGCCCTCACGCACACCCCGAGCGGCGGCCGCATCGATGTCGCCCTGCACACCTCCCGCTGCGGCGCGGACCTGGTGGTCAGGGACAGCGGTGCCGGCTTCGATCCCGCCGACGCGCGACACCTCTTCGACCGCTTCCACCGAGGTGCCGGGGCCAAGGACCGGCGCTTCGGTCTGGGCCTGGCCCTCCTGCGCGAGG
Source organism: Micromonospora sp. NPDC049102 (assembly GCF_043197485.1). Lineage (NCBI taxonomy): Bacteria > Bacillati > Actinomycetota > Actinomycetes > Micromonosporales > Micromonosporaceae > Micromonospora > Micromonospora sp. NPDC049102. The sequence goes on from NZ_JBICTE010000029.1 coordinate 23,023, forward strand.
TCGTCACCAGCCACGGCGGAACGATCTCCACCGACAGCCGGCCCGGCGCCGGCGCGACCTTCACCGTCCGCCTACCCACAGTCCCGCCTCGCGCCGCCGCCTGACCGGCTCGGCCCGGCGGGATGCGCGTCTCGGCGCAGTGGATGAGGACGTGCGGTAAAGAAAAGGTCAACGGCCTGGCCGGTTAACCCGACCAAGCCGCTGACCTGCTAAAACAAGGGTGGAGCCGAGGGGACTCGAACCCCTGACCCCCACACTGCCAGTGTGGTGCGCTACCAGCTGCGCCACGGCCCCTTGCTGTCGTCCCGGTCGCCCGGGCACTGGGAAACTATACACAGACCGGCTGGCATGGTCATCTCGCGGGGTCCCCCACCGGCCGGGTCAGTTCAGCGCCACGTCCGGCGGGAAGTGGGCGACCGCGGCCATCATCCCGCCCTGCCGCCGCAGCACCATCGGCCACAGGTCGTCGGGGCGGTCGACGAAGGCGTCGCCGGGCAGGGCGTCCAGCAGGAACCAGGAGCCGTCGGCGATCTCCTGCTCCAACTGGCCGCTGCCCCAGCCGGAGTAACCGGCGAAGACCCGAATCCCGCCGATGCTCTCCCGCAGCTTCTCCGGGTCGACGGAGAGGTCGATCGTGCCGACCGCCCCGGACACCTGGTGGAAGCCCTTGAACCGGCGCAGCGGTTGCCGCATCCGGGCCAGGCAGATCGCCGAGTCGGGTTGCACCGGGCCGCCCTCGAAGAGCACCGCCGGGTGGCGGGCCAGGTCGCTCCAGTCACCCAGCACCTCGGCGACCGGCACCTCGGTCGCCCGGTTCAGGACGACGCCGAGCGCGCCGCCCGGCTCGTGGGCGACAAGCAGCACCACCGTACGGTCGAAGTTCGGGTCCTTGAGCGCCGGAGTCGCGACCAGCAGCCGCCCGGTCATCGACTCCATCGCTCGTCCGCCGATCGCCTGGCCCTCTCCGTGCATCCCGCCTACCCGTCAGCCGTGAGCCCGCACCCGGGTTCCGTCATTCGCCGCCTCCGCACGGTGCATCGGTGTCCGCCGCGCTGTCAACGCCATGCCTGGCACCATAGCCTGCGTCCCGGGCGCTGGCTAAGGTCTGAGCGGCGGGTGATCGGACAGTTGCGACGGAGGCTCGATGGCACCGACGGCGGACCTCGCGGTGATCGGCGGCTCGGGGCTCTACGCCCTCCTCGACGGCACCCCTCATGAGCTGGGCACCCCTTACGGTCCGCCGTCCGACGCGGTGACCATCGCGGAGGTGGCCGGGCGACGGGTCGCGTTCCTGCCCCGGCACGGTTCCGACCACCGGTTCCCGCCGCACCGAATCCCGTACCGGGCCAACATGTGGGCGCTGCGCTCCCTCGGCGTACGCCAGGTTCTGGCGCCGTGCGCGGTCGGCGGGCTGCGTCCGGAGCTGGGTCCGGGCACGTTCGTGGTGCCGGACCAGCTCGTCGACCGCACCAGCGGACGGGTGCAGACCTATTACGACGAGGGCGCGGTGCACGTGCCGTTCGCCGACCCGTACTGCCCCAGGGGCCGCCACGCCCTGCTCGCCGCGGCGGCCTCCCGGGACGTCACGGCCGTGGACGGCGGGACGGTGGTGGTGGTCGAGGGCCCACGGTTCTCGACCCGTGCCGAGTCCCGCTGGTACGCCTCGATCGGCGGCACTGTCGTGAACATGACTGGCCACCCGGAAGCGGTACTCGCCCGCGAGATGGCGCTCTGCTACTCCTCGATCGCGTTGATCACCGACCTGGACGCCGGGGTGCGGGCGGGCGAGTCGGTGACCCAGGACGAGGTCTTCCGGGTCTTCGCGGCCAACACCGAGCGCCTGCGGGACGTGCTGCTGGACGCGGTGGCCGCGTTGCCCACCGAGCAGGACTGCGCCTGCGGCCGGGCTCTCGACGGCATCAAACTGCCCTTCGCGCTCCCCTGAGCGCTCTCCGAAGGCCTCCTCGGACGCCGGAAAAGCCCGAAAGGTCTGTCACATCCCGATAGATTCGGCTGATCGGGAGGGCGGCCACGGTCGCTCCTGCGCGCGAGACGGAGGCAGGCGACGATGACAACGGTCCGGGACGCGACGTACGACGTGCTCCGCGCCCTCGGCATGACCACCGTCTTCGGCAACCCCGGTTCCACCGAGGAGCCGTTCCTGCGCGACTTCCCAGCCGACTTCCACTACGTCCACGCGCTGCACGAGGCCACGGCGGTGGCGATGGCCGACGGGTACGCCCAGGCCGCCGGCACCCCCGCGCACGTCAACCTGCACACCGCCCCGGGTGTGGGCAACGGCATGGGCAACCTGGTGACGGCCTGGCACAACAAGACCCCGCTGATCGTCACCGCCGGCCAGCAGACGCGGGAAATGCTGCTGCTGGAGCCCCGACTGACCAACCGGCGAGCCGTCCAGCTGCCCGAGCCGTACGTCAAGTGGAGCTACGAGCCGGTCCGCGCGCAGGACATCCCGGCGGCGCTGCTGCGGGCGTACGCGACAGCCGTGCAGCCCCCGGTCGGGCCCGTCTTCCTCTCCCTGCCGATGGACGACTGGGCCCAGCCCGCCGAGGCGCCGCCCGCACCGCGCTCGGTGGCGACCCGATTCGCGCCGGACCCGCAGCGGTTGGCGACCTTCGCCCGCATACTGGCCGACAGCCGTGACCCGGTACTGGTGTTCGGGCCCGGCGTCGACCGCTCCGGCAGTTGGCCGGAGGCCGTCGCGCTGGCCGAGCGGCTGGCCGCACCGGTGTGGTCCGCCCCGGCGCCGGAGCGGGCCGTGTTCCCGGAGGACCACCCGCAGTTCCGGGGCGTCCTGCCGTTCGCGATCGGACCACTGGCGGAGGCGCTGCACGGGCACGACACCGTCCTGGTCGTCGGCGCGCCGGTGTTCCGCTACTACCCGCACGTGCCGGGCGACCACCTGCCCGAGGGCGCCCGGCTGCTACACGTCACGGACGACCCGGACGAGGCGGCCCGAGCCCCGGTCGGCGACAGCCTGCTCGGCGACCCCGGACTGGCCCTCGCCGCCCTGCTCGACCTGCTCCCGGCCGCCGACCGTCGACCGCCGGCACCTCGGGCCGCCCCGACGCCGCCGGAGGTCACCGCGCCGCTGAGCGCCGACGCGCTGTTCGCCGCGCTGGCCGCGCACTGGCCCTCGGACGGCGTGCTGGTCCAGGAGTCACCGTCCAACCTGGCCGCGCTCCGCCGCCGCCTGCGCATCAACCGGCCGGCGTCGTACTTCACGATGGCCAGCGGCGGGCTCGGCTACGGCCTGCCGGCCGCGATCGGGGTGGCGCTGGCCGAGCGGGACACCGGGCGCGGCCGGCCGGTGGTGGCGGTGATCGGCGACGGCTCGTTCCACTACTCGGTGCAGGCGCTCTGGACCGCCGCGCGCCTGTGCCTGCCCGTCGTGGTCGTCGTCCCGATCAATCAGCAGTACGCGATCCTGAAGGCCTTCGCCGAGCTGAAGGACACCCCGGGGGTGCCCGGGCTGGACCTGCCGGGGCTGGACATCTCCGCGATCGCAGCCGGCTACGGCTGCGCCACCGAGGTGGTGCAGACCCCCGACGAACTCGGCGCGGCCCTCGCCACCGGCCTGCGCGCCGCGGGTCCCACCGTGCTGCCGGTGCCGATCAGCACCGACGTGCCCACGATCCTCTGACCAGGACCCGGACGCGGCACGGATGGTCGCCCGGCGACCGGGGCGCGGTACGGGCGGTCGGCGGCCAGGGCCCGGCGGGCATCACCGCGGGGCGATCGACAGCGGAGTGCCGCTGAAAACGTCCAGGACCGGCCGCGCCCCCAGCGGCGCGGCCAGGGTGACGGTGACCGGCTCCAGTTTGAGCACGGCGGTGCAGACGCCCGTGGACCGGGTGACCGCGCCGCCGACAATCACCACGTCCGGCCGTTCGGAGACCAGCGGGGTGATGCCGGTGTCGCAGGCGTTCACGCCCAGGCGCACGGTCAACCGAGCGCCGTCCACCGCCGCGAGATCCTGGGCACCCACCAACCCGTCCGGCAGCGGCTGCGTCGGTGGGGGCGCCGAGGGGACCGGTGTGACTGCCGTCGGCGCTACGGCGAGTTGGGCCACCGGGGCGGCCAGCTCCTCCACCGTGAACAACCAGGCCGGTACCTGCGCCTCGCCTCGACTCGTCCGGACCGGTACGGCACCGAGGGTCACCCCGGTGACCGTCAGCGGAAGGCAGGCCGTCTCCGTCGGGCTGGTCGCCCAGCCGTTCGGCCCAGGCTCGACTGTCGGACCGCCGGGGGTCGGCCGGCCGGGTCGCTTCGGCCGTCCCGGGCAGGGCAGCGGGTCACCCTGGTCGAGCTGCCGGTACGCCTCGGCCGCGCTGACCAGCGGCAGCGTCAACCGGCCGTCCGGGAAGCGGATCTCGGCACCGACACGGGTGGGCGGGATGGCGACCTGCGCGCGGTACCAACCGGCCCGGAAGGCCGTCTCGGTGTGGGGCGTGAAGCGTGGGTCACCGGTGAGCACGGTCGGTCCCTGCAGAGGGACGTACCCGTCATGCCAGGCCGGACCGGGCCGCCACGCCGCGGCGACCGCGGTGGCCCGCTCGTCGAACGCACGGTTGGTCGACGCGGTGGGGCCGACGGCCGGGTCGGCCCCGGTCGCGGCGCAGCCCACCATGGACAGCAGAGGCAGTACGAGCAGCAGAACCGGTCGGCGCATGCCGGGTTGGACGGCGTCGGCGAGCCGTGGGTTCCGCCGTCGACTCAGGTCTCGCGGCACCCCCTCGGCCCGCGACGGCACGGTGTCGGCGGCGGACCGTTCAGGCGTTCGCCAGTCGGCGGAGTTCGGCGGCGACGGCGCGAGCCCCGGGCGCGGCCGCGGCACCACCGGCAACGAACGCGTCGGCCAGTGCGCGCAGCTCGGACGGCGGCAGGATGGACAGGCCCATGCCCCGCAGCGGGATCGTGGCCCGCTCCCCGCTGACCCGATCGGTGACGACGATGGCCGACCGGTCCCCACGGGCCGGAGCGTCCTCCCCCGTCTCGCGGTACGACCCGGGGTCGACGGCGGCGGTGGCGAGATCGACGGTACGGCTGCGCAGGGCACCCCGCACGTGCACGCGGGTGCCGTCCAACCACGCGGCCGTCCGCAGCACCCGCAGCACCAGGTAGACGCCGAGCAGGACGAACGGAAGCCCGCAGAGCCCGGGAAACAACCCCCGCCCCGGGTCGCCCCCGGACTCCCGCAGGGCGGGCGGGAGCATTCCCGGCGGTAGATCGCGAGCGTCCTCGTAGGAGGCGAACCCGTCCCCCGGACCGGTAAGGCGACGCAGCAGCCCGCCGGCGAGCAGGGGTACCAGCACGAACGCCGCACCGATCGCCGCGACGAGCACCCCCGTCACCACCGCGAGCGTGCGCTGACCGGCCGACGCGCCGACCGACAGGCGCAGTTCCTGGTTCGCCACAGCGGCAGCGTAGGCGGCGACGACCCCACCCCGCCGCCCGGCACCGGTCCCGAGCGCGCCGCGGTGATCGACTCCACGGGTGACATCGGCCGGATACGACGATGCGCCCCGGCCGGTCGGCCGGGGCGCATCGCTTCGAGGTGGTGGAGGTGCCGGGAATCGAACCCGGGTCCTTCGCCGGTTTGTCAGGGCTTCTCCGAGCGCAGCTCGCTGTGCCTCTACTCGGCCCCACCGCTCACGCGAGCAAGTTGGTGTGACGGGCCCAGTCGCTGATTGATCTCGCCGCACGGACCCCGCGACCGGGTCCGATTGGCCAGCCTTCTAGCTGATGCCGGCTACTGGGACGAAGGCGTTCCCAGGCCGACAGACTTAGCTACTCGCCTCAGGCGGCGAGAGCGAAGTCAGCGCGATTGCTCTTGGCGCTTATAAGTTTCCGACGACCGATTCTCGAGACGACGTCGGCTTCCTCGGCTCGCTTCCCCTGTCGCTGCGTACGAAGTCGAAACCAGTCACCCCCTCGACAGGCCGCCGATGTGGCGGCACTGACAAGAATAACGCCTGCCGCAACAGCTTTCATCCCGAGCCCCGAGTCGGCGCGCCGACCTGGACAAACGTGATGAATCAGTCGTCCATTCCCTTGCCGCGCCGACCGGACACCCGGGCGATCTCCCGGTCCGCGTCGCGCTTGGCGAGGTCCTGGCGCTTGTCGTACGACTTCTTGCCCTTGGCCAGGGCGATCTCGACCTTGGCCCAGCCGTCGGAGAAGTAGACCTGCAACGGGACGATCGTCAGACCGCCCTCACGGGTCTTGCCGACGAGCTTGTCGATCTCACCGCGGTTGAGCAGCAGCTTGCGCGTACGCCGGGGCTCGTGGTTGGTCCACGTGCCCTGGGTGTACTCCGGGATGTGCATCGCGTGCAGGTACAGCTCGCCGTCGCGCTCCTGGGCGAACGCGTCGACGAGCGACGCCCGCCCGGCCCGCAGCGACTTGACCTCGGTGCCGGTCAGCGCCATACCCGCCTCGTACGTGTCGAGGATCGCGTAGTCGTGGCGCGCCTTCTTGTTGGAGGCGACCACCTTGCGCCCCTTTTCCCGTGGCATCGGCGCCACCCCCTCCCCTGGTCCGTCCGACGCCGGGGCCACCCCGGCCGGACAACCGATCATGCTACCCGAATGAGGCTTATTCGGGCTCTGGCCGTCGGGCAAGTCGCGCCATCGCGGGGGCCGCCCGAATAAGCCTCATTGACAAGGACCCTCCCGCGCCGTTTATTCCGGCTGCGGGAGGGTCCCCGAAAGCGACGGGCGCGACCCGTACGACCCTAGACCCGCAGGTAGAAGCGCAGGGTGATCCAGGCGGTGGCGGCACTGACCAGGCCACCGACGATTGCCATGAACGGGAAGATGAACAGGATGTCGCCCCAGCTGATCGGCGACAGCAGGCCCTGCAACGCCTTGAGTGACCCGTCGAAGAGCAGATATTTCGCTGCCACCAGGGCCACCAGGCCGAGCAGTGCGCCGATCAGGCCGGCCACGACGGCCTCCAGCACGAACGGTGCCTGGATGAACCAGTTGGACGCGCCGACCAGCTTCATGACCGCCACCTCGCGCCGCTTGCTGTACGCGGCGACCTGGATGGTGTTGGCCACCAGGAGCAGTGCGGCGATGGCCATCACGACCGCGGCGGCCAGAGCGATGTTCTGGATCGCGGTGAGGACGTCGAAGATCTTGTCCAGGAGCCGGCTCTGGTCGACGATCTCGTCGACGCCCTCGGTCTCCTTGTACTGGTCGTAGATGTTCTTGTACTGCTCCGGGTTGTTCAGCTTGAGTCGGAACGACTCCGGCAGCTGATCCGGCTTGACCGCGTTGACCAGGTCCGGCGCGTCCTGGTACATCTCCTGGAACTTCTTGTACGCCTCGTCCTTGTTGACGTAGATGACTTCCTTGACCAGGGGGTCGTTCTTCAACTTGTCGTTCAGGTCGGTGCGCTGCTGCTCGCTCACCTCCTGGCTCAGGAAGATCGAGACCTCGATGTTCTTGTAGTAGAGGTCCTTCATGTCGTCAACCTGGCGGTACATGAGACCGCTGGCACCGAGCATGGTCAGCGAGACCGCCATCGTGATGATCATCGCGACGGTCATGGTCACGTTGCGCCACAGTCCGACCAGTACCTCGGACAGGACGTATTTCACGCGCATCGGGTTTTCCTCCGGGTCTCCGGCATGAAGTGTTCGTCGTCAGGCTGCGAAAGGGGTGAGCGCCGGCTCACCCGTAGACGCCGCGGGCCTGGTCACGCACGATGCGGCCGCTCTCGATCTCGATGACGCGGCGGCGCATCTGGTTCACGATGTTGGAGTCGTGGGTGACCATCACGACGGTCGTGCCGGTGCGGTTGATCCGGTCCAGCAGGCGCATGATCTCGATCGAGGTGTCCGGGTCCAGGTTTCCCGTCGGCTCGTCCGCCAGCAGGATCAGCGGACGGTTCACGAACGCCCGGGCGACGGCGACCCGCTGCTGCTCACCACCGGAGAGCTCGTGCGGGTAGCGGTGCTCCTTGCCACCGAGCCCTACCAGCTCCAGCACCTCCGGCACGACCCGGCGAGCAACCGCCTTGGTCTTGCCGATCACCTCGAGAGCGAACGCCACGTTCTCGTAGGCGGTGCGGTTCGGCAGCAGCCGGAAGTCCTGGAAGACGCAGCCGATCGAACGCCGGAAGTGGGGTCGCTTCCAGGAGCGCATCGACGTGACGTCCTTGCTGTTGACGATGACGCGCCCCTTGTTGGGGGTCACCTCGTGCAGCAGCATCTTGATGATCGTGGACTTGCCGGAGCCGGATGGACCGATGAAGAAGACGAACTCGCCCTTCTCGATCGAGACGGACACGTTGTCGAGCGAAGGCCGGGACGCCTTCGGGTACGTCTTCGTCACTTGCTCAAGCTGAATCACGGGTCGTGAGTCTACGCGGTGTAACAACTGAGCCAAGCCCCACGCCCCGCAGAAGGGGCGCGCGTCGTCGATTCAGGTTCTCACCTGGAGATCGGCGACGCGCTCCGCCCACACGCCGTCACGCACTGTCGCTGGCGAGCTGACGCTGCTTACGCCAACGAATACCGGCCTCGATGAAACCGTCCAGTTCGCCGTCGAAGACCGCGCTCGGATTGCCGGTCTCCTGCTCGGTTCGCAAATCCTTCACCATCTGATACGGGTGCAGGACGTACGAGCGCATCTGGTCGCCCCACGAGCCGGCGGCGTTCTCCTTCAGGCCCTCCAGCTTGGCCTGCTCCTCCTGGCGCTTGCGCTCCAACAGTCGCGCCTGGAGCACCCGCAGCGCGGAGGCCTTGTTCTGTAGCTGGGACTTCTCGTTCTGGCAGGTAACCACGATGCCGGTGGGGATGTGGGTGAGCCGGACCGCCGAGTCGGTGGTGTTGACGCTCTGCCCACCCGGGCCCGAGGACCGGTAGACGTCGGTCCGGACCTCGTTCTCCGGGATGTCGATGTGGTCGGTCTGCTCGGTGACCGGCAGCACCTCGACGCCCGCGAAGCTGGTCTGCCGGCGGCCCTGGTTGTCGAACGGGCTGATCCGGACCAGCCGGTGAGTGCCCGACTCGACGCTGAGCGTGCCGTACGCGTACGGCACCTTGACCGCGAAGGTGGCCGACTTCAGGCCCGCCTCCTCGGCGTACGAGGTCTCGTAGACCTCGGTCGGGTAGCCGTGCCGCTCGGCCCAGCGCAGGTACATCCGCAGCAGCATCTCGGCGAAGTCGGCCGCGTCCACACCACCCGCGCCGGCCCGGATGGCGACCAGCGCCTCCCGGGAGTCGTACTCGCCGGAGAGCAGCGTGCGGACCTCCATCTCCTGGATGGCCTTGGTCAACCCGGTGATCTCGGCCTCGACCTCGGTCAGCACACCCGGGTCGGACTCGGCCTCGGCCAGTTCCAGCAGCACCCGGGCGTCGTCGAGCTGCGAGCGAAGGCTGCCCAGCTTGCTGATCTCGCCGTTGACGTACGACAGCTGCGAGGTCACCTGCTGAGCCTTGGCCTGGTCGTCCCACAGGTCAGGGGCGGACGCCTCCTGCTCCAGGCGGGCCTTGTCCTCGTGCAGCCGGTCCAGATTGAGGACGGCCTCGATGTTGCGCAGGGTCGCGTCGAGTTCCTTGAGCTGTTCGGCGTAATCGGCAGCGGTCACGACAGACAAGCCTACTGCGTTGTGGGAGGCACAGCTCGTTCCGTGTAGGCGAACCTGCCGGTGATCACCCGACCGGGGCGGACTTCAGCCACGACAGGGCCGCCTTGTGGTAGGCGACGGCGAACTCCAGCGCGCTGGCGTCGTACGTCTCGCCGTCCCGTTTGGCGTTCTTCACCTGTTCCCGGACCTGGGCGAGGGCCTCGGTGTGGTATTCGTTGGCCGAGGCGTACAGGCCCTTGAGCTGGCTGGACGAGTGGAGGTTGCCGAAGGCCATCCGGAGCGCGATCGGGTTGCGGATCGTGTCCCGCCCCGGGTTCTCCGCCAGCCAGCGGGAGAACGTCCGTTTCCCACTGGCGGTGAGCGCGTACGGCTGGCTCATGCGGGGGCCCGGCTTGCCGAGCCGCACGTACCCGCGCTCGGCCAGGACCGGCAACTCGCGGTAGACCTGACTGCGGGTCATCGACCAGTAGGGCGCCAGCCGGCGCTCTGCGGCGGCCATCAACTGGCCGCCTGTCATGGGACCCTCGTGGAGCAGCCCGAGGAGGGCCGCCGCCGTGGGGTTGACTCCGGATTCCGCCATGCCCGTTACGCTGCCACTTTGCGCTGCCGGCGTCCAGGATTTGCCAGTTTGCCACCCGACAGGTCTTCCTATGTGCACTGTCGGCGACAGACTGTCCGTTGAGGACTATCGATGGATGGTCGCCCTCGACCGACCGCCGGCGGCGCTGGGCGCACCGCCGGCGGGTCGCCGCAGGTCAGCCCATGTGGGGGTACGTGTGGTCGGTCGGCGGCACGAAGGTCTCCTTGATCGTCCGCGGTGACACCCAGCGGACCAGGTTCAGCCAGGAGCCCGCCTTGTCGTTGGTGCCGCTGGCGCGGGCGCCACCGAAGGGCTGCTGCCCCACCACGGCACCGGTCGGCTTGTCGTTGATGTAGAAGTTGCCGGCCGCGTACCGCATGCGCTCGCCGACCGCGTCGACGACCCGGCGGTCGGTGGCGAACACCGACCCGGTCAGCGCGTACGGGGCGATCGACTCAGCCTGCGCGACCACCTCGTCGAAGCGGGCGTCGTCGAACACGTGCACACCCAGGATCGGCCCGAAGTACTCGGTGGTGAACGTCTCGTGCGCGGCGTCGGAGCACTCGAAGAGCGTCGGCCGGACGAAGTAGCCGACCGAGTCGTCGGCCGTGCCGCCGGCCAGCACCCGGCAGCTGTCGTCACCGGCGATCAGGTCCAACGCCGCGGTGTGCCGGGCGAACGCCTTGTCGTCGATCACCGCGCCGCCGAAGTTGCCGAAGTCGGCCACGTCGCCGTAGGTCAGCGAGTCGGCGGTCGCGGCCAGACGGTCGCGCAGGCCACCCTCCCAGATCGAGCGCGGCACGTACGCCCGGGAGGCGGCCGAGCACTTCTGGCCCTGGTACTCGTACGCGCCGCGGATCAGCGCGGTGTGCAGCGCGTCCACGTCGGCGCTGGTGTGCGCGACCACGAAGTCCTTGCCGCCGGTCTCGCCGACCAGTCGCGGGTAGCCCCGGTAGCGCGCGATGTTGTCGCCGACGGTCTTCCACAACTGCTGGAAGACCGTCGTCGAACCGGTGAAGTGGATACCGGCCAGGTCCGGGTCGGCGAGCACGACGTCCGAGACCTCCTCGCCCCGGCCGGTCACCATGTTGATCACACCGGGCGGCAGACCGGCGGCCTCGAACAGCCGCATGGTGAAGTGCGCGGCGAACTGCTGGGTCGGGCCCGGCTTCCAGATCACGGTGTTGCCCAGCAGCGCCGGCGCCGACGGGAGGTTGCCGGCGATGGCCGTGAAGTTGAACGGGGTGACCGCGTAGACGAAGCCCTCCAGCGGGCGGTGGTCGAAGCGGTTCCAGACGCCGGGGGACGACGCCGGCTGCTCCTCGAGCAGACGCCGCGCGAAGTGCACGTTGAAGCGCAGGAAGTCGATGAACTCACAGGCCGCGTCGATCTCCGCCTGGATCGCGGTCTTCGACTGGCCGAGCATGGTGGCGGCGTTGAGCGTGTCCCGCCAGGGGCCGGCGAGCAGTTCGGCGGCGCGCAGGAAGATCGCGGCGCGCTCCTCGAACGGCAGTGCCCGCCACATCGGCGCGGCGTCCTTGGCCGCCTTGATCGCGGCGCGGGCATCGTCGTGGGTGGCGTGCGCGGTCACGCCGAGCACGTGGGCGTGCTTGTGCGGCTGCACCACGTTGATCGGGTCACCGGCCGCCATCCGCTGCTCGCCGGCGATGGTCATCGGCAGGTCGACACGCTCGGCGGCCAGCTCGGTCAGCCGCCGCTGGAGCCGCTCGCGGTCCGCGCTGCCCGGCTCGTAGTTGCGAACCGGCTCGTTGCGCGGCTCGGGAACGGAGAACACGGCATCCATCAAGGCTCCTGGCGATCTCGACAGCGGTGGCGAAACCGGACCCGCGGGCACCGACCGGATAGCCGGACACCGGACGCCGCGCGGGGTGGCCGAGCAGCGGCGGGACCTCCCGCGATTGTTTCACGCGAAGGTGCTGACCCTGCCGCCGCCGTCACCCGATCGCGAAGGACCGGCTGGCTCTCCTCCCCTTACCGCTCGCTGCTCGCCGTGGTGGGGCTGGGGCGATCCCTTACCGCTCAGGGTGGTGGGCTGGGGGGCGCGGTTCGTGGGGCCGTTGCGGCTTGTTCGGGGTACGTCGCTGGTGCGTACCCGTGGGGTGTGGCTCGTTCGGTGGGGGGCTCGGCGGTCCGCGTACCCTGAATGGTCGGTGACCTGGCGCCTCGAAGGGGAGACGATGACCAAGCAGCCCGGCCGCGACTCAGCCGCGGAGTCGGACCAGCCGGCGGTCGACGCGACCGGCCCGAGTGGCCGGCCCACCGGGGCGCCCGGAGCGGCGGTCCTCGTGCTGCTGGCGCTCGGCTGGCTGGCCGCCATGCTCTGGTCGACCCGGGAGGCCATCACCTCGGCGGCGGCCGGCATCACCGCGATCAGCCTCTCCGCGTTCGCCCTGCCCGGCGTGATCTCGGCCGCGCTGGTGGCCGGCGCGGCCACCGCGCTGGCCTTCAACGACCTGCTGGCCCGCCGGTACGGCGACTGGACCACCCTGCGCTTCGTCGGTGCGATCGGGGCCGGGATGCTGGTCGGGCTGGCCGCCGCGGTGGCGATCAACCTGACCTACTTCGACACCTCGACCACCAACGTGATCGCCGGCACCACCGCCGCCGCCGCGATCATCGGTGGAGCGATCGCGGGCGCACGGACCGCCCCGGCGGTCGGCGCGGTGGTGACCGCCGCGCTGGGCACGTTGATCTTCGTGGTGGCGTTCAGTCGTGCCCGGGACCCGCTGTTCGACCTGTTCGGCGCGGGCGACACCCAGCAGTCGCTTGTCGACGCGGCCAAGTGGGTGTCGCGCACCGAGTCGCTCCTGGGTGGCCTGCTGGCCGGGCTGCTCGCCTTCGGCTACCTCACCTGGGCACGGCGTCGCGCCGTACGGCGCGACCCGCGGACGCCCGCGCTGCGGTGGCCAGCGTACCTGCTCGCCGGTGCCGGGCCGGGTCTGCTCCTGCTGCTCGCCGAGGTGATCATCCGGATCGGCGGTCGGTCTCTGCTGGACCTGGCCAGCGCGCTCAGCGAGGCGGACGCGGTGGCGCAGACCTCGCTGGGCACCTCACGGGTGGACAACGGCATCTGGGTGCTCTTCGTGGGGGCGCTGACCGCGATCGTCGCGTTCGGCCGGACGCTCGGCCCAGCGCAGACCGACGACGATCCGGCCCCGACCGACCGACCCGGTTCCGAGTCGGCGACAACCGCGAACGCCACCGGCGAGGTCGAGCAAGACGAGCCGGACACGGCGGTCCGGGAAGCGGACGCCGACCCGGCCCGCTGACCGCTGCTCAGTCGGCGCTGCGCAGCAGGAGATCCAACTCCGTCACGTCGTACCACTCCAGCTCGTGATCCTCGGCGCCGTCGACGGTGAACTGCGCGTCCGGGTCGCCGGCGGCGGCCTCGGCCACCACGTCGGCCGCGGCGGCGACCTCCTCGACGGCCTCCGTGCCGTCCACGTGGATCGCCGCGACAGCGCCCACCGGAACGGTGTCGACCAACGTCACCATGCTGGAACCCAGCTCACCGTCGCCACGGCCGAGCGCGGCGGACGGCAGGTCGACCGAGACGACCACGCGGCGGCGGGGCGCAGCCGGATCGGCCCGGAGCAGGTGCAGGGCATCCTGCGCGGCCCGGGTGAACGCGACGTACTCCAACTCCTCCTCGTCGCCCTCGGCGTACCACTCGCGCAGCGCGGGCGTCACCGCGTGCGCGCTGTCGGCGGTCAGCCCCTGCTCACGCAGGCGGGCCAGCATCGGTACGGTCGCCGGCACGTACACCCGGACAAGCTCGTCGGTCACCGGTCGTCTCCCCGCTCGGTTCCGTGCCGGCGGTAGCCGGCACGGGCGCAGATCATGCCGCACGCCGTGACCGTCATACACCTCGCCTCCGGGTCGGTGGAAGTTTCCCGCCGGTGTGTCCGGCACCGGTTGGCAGTGGTGGCGGCTGGGCGACGAGCGCCGTCGGTGGCAAACTGAGGCAAACGACGTCAACCCCGGGGAGTTTCCGTGGAGCCGAGGTTCCTGCTGCTCTCCGACGTGGCTGCCGAGCTGAACGTGTCGGACTCGCAGGTCTACCACATGGTCCGCAGCGGAGAACTGCCGGCGATCAAGATCGGCGGACGCGGCCAGTGGCGGGTCGAGCGGGCCCGGCTGGAGGAGTACATCGCGCAGAAGTACGCCGAGACCGCTGACTGGGTCCGTGGTAACCCTCTCGTCGACCGCGATCCGGAGTAACCGCCCGAATCACTGCACCGTGATCAACTCCGGCTCACCGAACCGGGGCTGTTCGAGCCGCGTGGATACCGCCACCTCCAGGATCTGGAGTGGATCATGCCGACGATGTGGCTGGTTCGCAGACTTACCTCATTGACCAAGGCCGTTCTCTCGCTCAGAATCTAAGCAGTAGAAAGCAAGCGAAGGCAAACGCAAGATCGAGGGAGCAGCGATGAGCGAGCGGCGACCCCGGCCCTCCCAACCACCCGTACGCCTGCGCCCCGTCCCACCCATCGATCCGCCGTACCCGGACGAGACGTACTGGCCCGGGCCAACCCACGGCCAACTCGCTCTCGACCTCTTCGCCTCGACACGACCGGACCCGGTCCGGCCCGCGGAACGCCGCTCTGCCCCACGCCGGCCGACCGCGCGTCCGGGCAGCCAACCCGGCGCACCCCTGCCACCGGCGACCGCCCCCGAGGCCACCCGGGCCGCGCACCGCTTCGTCGGCACCTGCCTGGAGGTGGTCAACGGCTATCGGTCGCCGGCCCAGGTACGGCCCCTGCTCGACCCGGGCCGCGCCGTCGAACTGCTCACCGAACTCGCGCGGGCGACCGGGCGGGCCGGACCGGTGCGACGTCGGGCGGCGCGTCCGGCCCTGCGACTGCTACGGCTGCGGGTCTGCGCACCTCGGGAGGCCGCGGTGGAGGCGGCGGCTGTGGTGAGCGGCCTCGGTGGCCGGAGCTGGGCCATGGCGCTGCGCCTGGAACACCGGCGAGGCCGCTGGCTGTGCACCGCTCTGCACGTTCTCTGACCCCGCCACCGTGGTTGATCGACCCGACGTCCAGAGAATCGGGTCATCAACCTGCCACCGACACACCGACTTCCAGGAAGCCGAGTCGATCTCCCGCCCCGCCGCCGCAGGGCGACCACGCCGGCGGGGCGGGATCAGGCCAGGCGGGGCGGAGACGCCGATGGGCCCCGGCCTTGTCGGCCGGGGCCCATCGGGACGCGCGGTAGTTCAGTTGCCGCCGTTGGGCGCGCCGTGGCACCGCTTGTACTTGCGGCCCGAGCCGCACGGGCACGGCGCGTTGCGGGACGGGCCGTTGCCGGCGTCGGCCTGGCTGGGGGCCGGACGCCGCGAGCCCGCAGTCGGGAGCACCGGGCCACGCAGCCCCGAGGCCGGGCGCTGCGGGGCGGACGGCGCACTCTGCCCGGGTGCCGCCGGAGCGCCCTGGGCCGGGCGGCCCACACCGAGCGCCGGGGCCTGCTGCTGCTCCTGCTCGATGGCGGGGGCGCCGGGGCTGGCCTCGCCGTCGATGGTCGGAGCCGAGTACTGCAGGCCCTGCCGCTGCGGCGTGCGGTTGAGACCCTTGGCCCGGATCTCCACCGGCTTGTCGAGCAGCTTGACCTCTTCCGAGTCGGGGTCGGGCTCCGGCTCGGTGACCTGGACGTCCACGTTGTAGAGGAAGCCGACGGTCTCCTCCTTGATGCCCTCCATCATGGTGGCGAACATGTCGAAGCCCTCGCGCTGGTACTCCACGACCGGGTCGCGCTGGGCGTACGCCCGGAGGTTGATGCCCTCCTGGAGGTAGTCCATCTCGTACAGGTGCTCGCGCCACTTGCGGTCGATCACCTGGAGCAGCACCATCCGCTCGAGCTGGCGCACCCCCTCGGTGCCGAGCTCCTCCTCGCGGCGGTCGTACGCGGCGTTCGCGTCCTCCTTGAGGCGGGCGACCAGGAAGTCGGCGTCCATGCCGGCCCGGGAACCTCCGGCCTCCTCCTCCAGCTCCTCGATCGTCACGGCGACCGGGTAGAGCTGCTTGAGGCTGGACCAGAGCTGCTCCAGGTCCCAGTCCTCGCCGTAGCCGTCGGAGGTGGCACCCCGCACGTACGCCTCGACGGTGTCGTCGATCATGTTGCGGACCTGGTCGGAGAGGTCCTCGCCGTTGAGCACCCGCAGCCGCTCGGCGTAGACGACCTGGCGCTGCTTGTTGAGCACCTCGTCGTACTTCAGGACGTTCTTGCGGATCTCGGCGTTCTGGCCCTCGATCTGGGCCTGGGCGCTCTTGATCTGGCGGGTGACCATCTTCGACTCGATGGGCACGTCCTCCGGGATGTTGAAGCGCTCCATCACCGCCTCGACCGCGCCGGCCCGGAAGCGGCGCATCAGCTCGTCCTGCAGCGACAGGTAGAACCGGGACTCACCCGGGTCGCCCTGCCGGCCGGCGCGACCGCGCAGCTGGTTGTCGATCCGCCGGGACTCGTGCCGCTCGGTGCCGAGCACGTAGAGGCCACCGGCGGCGGCGACCTCGTCCGCCTCGGCGTCGCAGGCCTGCTTCCAGGTGGGCAGGACCTCCTCCATCGCCTTGGCGTAGTCCTCCTCGTTCTCCAGCGGGTCGAGACCCCGCTGGCGCAGCTCGTTCGCCGCGAGGAACTCGGGGTTGCCGCCGAGCAGGATGTCGGTGCCACGGCCGGCCATGTTGGTGGCGACGGTGACCGCGCCCTTGCGCCCGGCCTGGGCGACGATCTCGGCCTCCCGGGCGTGGAACTTGGCGTTCAGCACGTTGTGCGGGATGCCCCGGCGGCGCAGGAGCTGGGAGAGGATCTCGGAGTTTTCCACCGAGACGGTGCCGACGAGCACCGGCTGGCCCATCTGGTGCCGCTCGGCGATGTCCTCGATGACGGCGTTGAACTTGGCCTTCTCGGTCTTGTAGATGACATCCGGCCGGTCCTCGCGGACCATCGGACGGTGCGTCGGGATGCTCACGACGCCGACCTTGTAGACCTTGTTGAACTCGCTCGCCTCGGTCTGCGCCGTACCGGTCATCCCGGACAGCTTGTTGTAGAGGCGGAAGTAGTTCTGGAGGGTGATCGTGGCCAGGGTCTGGTTCTCCTGCTTGATCTCCACCCCCTCCTTGGCCTCGATCGCCTGGTGCATGCCCTCGTTGTAGCGACGGCCGTGCAGGATGCGACCGGTGAACTCGTCGACGATCAGGACCTCACCGTCGCTGACGATGTAGTCCTTGTCGCGCTTGTAGAGCTCCTTGGCCTTGATGGCGTTGTTGAGGTAGCCGACCAGCGGAGTGTTCACCGACTCGTACAGGTTGTCGATGCCGAGCCGGTCCTCGACCTTGGCGACGCCGCGCTCGGTGACCGCGATGGTGCGCTTGGAGTGGTCGACCTCGTAGTCGCCCTCGCCGTCCGTTCCGGGCTGGAGCCGGGCCACGACGCCCGCGAACTCGCCGTACCAGCGGGCCGAGTGCTCGGCCGGACCGGAGATGATCAGCGGGGTACGCGCCTCGTCGATCAGGATCGAGTCGACCTCGTCGACGACCGCGAAGTTGTGCCCCCGCTGGACCAGCTCGTCCCTCGACCAGGCCATGTTGTCGCGCAGGTAGTCGAAGCCGAACTCGTTGTTGGTGCCGTACGTGATGTCGCACTCGTAGGCGGCCTTGTGCTCGGTGGCCGGCCGGTTGGGCAGCACCACGCCGACGGTCAGCCCGAGGAACTCGTGCACCCGGCCCATCCAGGCCGCGTCGCGCTGGGCGAGGTAGTCGTTGACGGTGACCACGTGCACGCCGTCGCCGGAGAGCGCGTTGAGGTAGACGGCCATGACCGAGGTCAGCGTCTTACCCTCACCGGTCTTCATCTCGGCGATGTTGCCGAAGTGCAGCGCGGCGCCGCCCATCACCTGGACGTCGTACGGCCGCTGGCCGAGCACCCGGTCCGCCGCCTCGCGGGCCACCGCGAACGCCTCCGGCAGGAGGTCGTCGAGGGTCTCGCCATCGGCGAGCCGCTCCCGGAACTGCTCGGTCATGCCGCGCAGTTCCTCGTCGGTGAGGTTGACGTAGTCGTCCTCGATCGAGCTGACGGCGGCGGCGATGGCCTTGAGCCGGCGCACCATGCGGCCCTCGCCCGCGTTAAGGACCTTTTCCAGAATCGACACGGATCAACGCTCCCCTAGACAGTCTCGAACCATCGTAGGCGCAACATCGGCGCGATGGTCACTGGTGGCGGCGGTCCGCTCCACCGAACCCGACATAACACGCGCACGGGATGCGCCCGGGACGTTATCCGGTTACGCCCAGGGCGAACGTTCCGGCACGATGCACGGGTGGAGCCTGTGAAGATCGTCGAGGACGGGGTGCTGCTGCGACCCTGGCGGGACGCGGACGCCGACGGCGTACACCGCGCGTGCCAGGACCGGGACATTCAGCGTTGGACCACCGTACCGCGCCCATACCTTCTCGAACACGCCCAGGATTTCGTCACGCGGACGAGTCCGCAGGCGTGGGCGGACGGTACCGGGACGCCGTTCGCGGTCTGCGACGCGGACACCGGCGACCTGCTCGGCTCCTGCGGACTGATCTCCATCGACGGCGCCGGAACCGGTGAGATCGGCTACTGGACGGCCCCGTGGGCCCGCGGCCGGGGTGTGACCGTCCGGGCCACCCGGGCGGTGTCCCGCTGGTCCTTCGAGAAGCTGGGGCTACGCCGGATGCTGTGGCAGGCCGAGGTGGGCAACCACGCCTCCCGGCTGGTCGCGCTGCGGGCCGGGTTTCAGATCGACGGCCGGGTGCGGCGGGCGAACCCCGCGCCGGACGGCGACGCGGACGGCTGGATCGGCTCGCTGCTCCCCGGCGAGGTGCCCGAGCCCGGGACGCCCGGGCCGGCCGCCCGAGGCACCCTGGTGGCTCGCCGGGCCGCCGTCTTCGGCCGCCCACAGCCGACGCTGTTCGCCACCTCGGCAGGCGCTGAGCTGCGACTACGACCGATGGAGGAGCACGATCTGGACGCCGTGGTGCAGACCTGCCGGGACCCGGAGACGATCCGCTGGACCACGGTCCCGGACCCGTACGACCTCTCCGACGCGCGGGGATACCGGGGCTACGCCCAGGGCGCCTGGGCCCGGGGAGACTCCGCCTGCTTCGTGATCGCCGACCCGGACGACAGGTACGTCGGCACTCTGGACCTGCGGCTCTCCCCCGCCGACCCGCTGCTCGCGGACGTGGGCTTCATGGTCGCCCCGGCGGCACGCGGGCGGGGGTACATGCCGGCCGCGCTCCTCGCGCTCAGCGCCTGGGGCTTCACGACGCTGGGACTGGCGCGCATCGAATGGAAGGCGAACGTGGGCAACACCTCCTCTCGGCGGGCCGCCGAGAAGGCGGGCTTCACGTTCGAGGGGACGGCCCGGGGTGGGGTCCAGCACCGGGGTGAGCGGGTCGACACCTGGGTGGCCGCGCTGACCGCCGAGGACCTGACATGACGGACCCGCCGCCGGTCGTCGAGGCGCACGGGGTACGACTCCGGCCGTTCCACTCCGGCGACATCGCGGACCTCGTCGAGGGCTGCGCGGACCCGCTCAGCCAACGGTTCGTGTCCACCATGCCGTCCCCGTACACCGAGGTCGACGCCCGCTGGTGGGTCGAGGCCGGCGCGCCGTCGGTCTGGGCCGGCGGCGGCGCCGCGTACGCCATCGCGGACACGGTCACCGACCGGCTGCTCGGCGCCACCGGGTTGAGCAACCCGATGCCCGCCCGGAGTCAGGCGGACATCGGGTACTGGCTGCGGCCGGCGGCGCGGGGACGCGGACTGGCCACCGCCGCGACCCGCGCGCTGAGCGAGCACGCCTTCGACGCGGGAACGCGGCGGCTGGAGCTGCACACCGAGCCGGAGAACACGGCCAGTCAGCGGGTCGCGCTGGCCGCCGGCTTCCGCTACGAGGGCGTGCGCCGGTCCGCCGGTCAGGACCGGGACGGCGGACGGTACGACCTGCTGACCTGGGTACGCCTCTCCGACGATCCGCCCGGTCCGACCCCACGGCTGCTGCCGGACCTACCCGACGGGGTGCTCAGCGATCAGGTGGTGGTCGTGCGTCGGCTCGCGCCGGACGACGCGGAGACGATGTACGGGCTGCACAGCCGGCCGGAGGTGGTGGCCAACCAGGCCCCGCCGGTGCCGCCGACGCGCGAGTCGATCGGGCGACGCTGCCGGCTGGCGGAGAGCGCGTGGCTGACCGGTGACATCGCCCGGCTCCTGATCGTCGACGCGGCGACCGGCGAGCCGGCGGGCAGTTGCGGCCTGTCGTACACCGAGGTGTCCAGCGGCGAGGGGTCGATCGGCTACGCGCTGCTCCCGCGCTGGCGGGGGCACGGGTACGCCACCCGCGCGGTGCGGCTGCTCGCGGCGTGGGCGTTCGGGCCGGCCGGTTTCGCCCGGCTGACGGCCGGCACGGTGCCGGAGAACACCGCCTCGCACCGCGTGCTGGAACGGGTCGGCTTCCAGCACGAGGGCCTGCAACGCGGTCGTCTGCCCGGGCTGGCGGGCGCTCGCCTCGACGACCTGACCTTCGCTCTGCTGCCGACCGACCTGCGCTGACGAAGCATGGGGTCGTGCCGGGCGACCGGCACGACCCCATGCTCGGCGGGATCTGACCCTGCTCAGGTGTCGAGGGAGATGATGCCGTAGTCGTAGGCGTGACGTCGGTAGACGACGCTGGGGCGGCCGGTTTCCTTGTCCTGGAAGAGGTAGAAGTCGTGGCCGACGAGTTCCATCTGGAACAGTGCGTCGTCGATCGTCATGGGCTCGGCCGGGTGCACCTTCTCCCGGGCGATGTGCCACGGCTGGTCGTGCTCCTCCTCGACGCGCTCGGCGACGGCGGTGCCGGCGCGGGCGGCCGGTGCCGACAGCGGGGCGGCCACCAGGTCCGTGACCGGCAGGTCGGCGGTGGCGGCGGCCACGGAGATCGGCGCGTGGCGACCACGGTGTACGCGCCGGCGGTCCGCCGCGCGGCGTAGCCGGGTGTCGAGTTTCGCGATGGCGGCGTCGAGCGCGCTGTAGAAATCGTTCGTGCAGGCCTCGGCCCGGATCACCGGGCCACGGGAAACGCAGGTGATCTCCACCCGCTGGCAGTGATCGGCCTGGCGCGGATTGCGCTCGTGAAACAGCTCGACATCGATGCGAATAATCTTGTGGTCGTAGCGTTCGACCTTTGCGAGTTTCTCGGCTACGTGTACCCGGTAATGGTCCGGCACTTCGACGTTGCGGCCCTTGACCACGATGTCCACGTGACCTCCTTTTTTCGGACGTCTTCGATCCGGTTTCCCGGTCGTGCGCCGTAGGAAGACCCGCTGGCGTCGACCGGTCAGTACGGCTACGCCTCCTCTCACCGCCGGGGGCGGGATGAAACGACCTCCTACCCCCGACAGCGAAACGCTAACTCCTGTTCGCCCGGCAGTCACCCCATGTCGCCAAGACCGCCCGGAATTTTTCGCACCTCATACACCAACGGGTGAAACGGAAACACGGTCGGTTACAAGTGGTGCCTTTTTTCGGTCGCGGCGAGCACCGCCGCGACATTCGGTCGCCACCCGGTCGCGGTCAGCACCCGGGCCGCCGCGGCCAGGGTCACACCTGTGGTGACGATGTCGTCCAGCAGCACCACCACTGGCGCGTCGCCCGAGGTGCCGGGTCCACCGGACGCCCCGGAGCGGGGACGGAACGCCGCCTCGGCGGCTGCGGCACGGCCCGCGCTGTCCAGGGTCACCGAGTCGGGGCGGGGCAGGGCCCGCAGCGGGCGATGCACCCGCGCGGGCCAGCCGGCCCGGCTCAGCCGGGTCGCGCAGTGCCGGGCCAGCCGGTCCAGGTGATCGCCGTAGCGGGCACGTGCCGCCGCGGCGGTGTCCGGCACCGGCACCAGCGCCACGGGGCGCACCTCGCCGACCGCCACCGCGACCACCTCGGCCAGCAGCGCGCCGAGCGGCCGGGCCAGACCGTGCCGACCGTGCTCCTTGTACGCGATCAGCGCCTCGCGCAGCGGACCGGCGTACGGGCCGAGGGCGACGCAGCGCGGCAGGCCCGCCGGGGCGGGCGTGGGGCGGGCCGCCCGGGGGCGCAACGCGTCCAGCGCCGTCGCACAGGCCGGGCAGACTCCCTGTCGCATCGGCTGGTGACGCGCCCGGCAGCCGGCGCAGTCCGCGGGGAGGACCAGGTCGGCGAGGTCCGCCCAGAGCCCGCGCACGACGTCAGTAGAGGAAGAACGGAGCCGACGGGTTGCTCGGGCGGACTCCGGCCGGCGGCGCGGAGACGTCGCGGACGCGCTCGGGCTCGATCCGTTCGAACGGGCTGCTGCGGTACGCCACCTTGTTCGCCTCGTACATGTACGACCCGGTGGGCACCCGCACACTGCGGTTGGTGGGGTACGCCGTCAGGTGGTTGACCTTCGCGCCCACGTCGGTGCGCAGCGGCGTCTCCAGGGCGCCGTCCACGCTGATCTCGTAGATCGCCGGCTGACCGGCCGAGCCGGCCACCACCAGCCGGTCCTCCCCGATCCAGTCCACCGCGGTCAGATTGGTCAACGAGGTGACGAGTGCCCGGGGCGGGCCGATGGACACTCCGCTGCCGGAGCCGTCGAGGTTGAGCGCCGCGACGTAGAGCCGTCCGCCGGCGATCAACGCGATCCGCTGACCGTCCAGTGCGGAGGCCACCGCGGTGACCTCCGACGAGGGCAGGTTGAGCGGCACCTCCGACATGCGGGCGGCCTCGTCGAAGCGGTAGAGGCGACCGTCGGCCACCACCAGCCCCTGCGCGGGACGCGAGTCGGCGGTACGCAGCCAGACCGGGCGGCCGATCGAGGCGTACTCCCCGGCGCTGCGGCCGACCGCGGCCACGGTGTCCGCCCCGGCACCCACCGCGAGCCGCTGCCGGTCCCTGCCGCTCGTCACCACCAGCGCGGCGAGCACCCGGTTGACGCCCCGCGCGAGACCGGCCGACACGATGGCGCGATTGACCTCGGGCGTCAGCGGCACCGCACCGCTCGGCTCGCCGGCGAAGTCGAGCGGGCGGATCGCGCCCTCGTAGACGCCGTACCGCTGTGGGCTCTCCCGGACGGGGTAGAGCTGGTAGGCGGCCCGGCGCTCGTCGAGGTCCTGCACGGGCTGCGAGTTGTTCCGGATCTTCAGCTCCAGCTCGCCCGGCAGGTCACCCAGCGACCAGGCGAGCTGCGTGATCACCTGGTCGACCCGGCTCTGGTCGTCGCCGGACATGTCCAGGTTGACCTCCCACCGGTTGTTCGCGCCGGTGGCGTTGTTGATCAGCTCGGTGCCGTCGGGCAACCCGACGACACCCGGCCGCAGCCAGTCGGAGGGGCCGCCCACCAGCCAGCGCACGACCTCGTTGACCCGGCGCTCGTCCGGCACCGCGTACGGCAGGTAGCGCTGGTCCGGCACCAGCCGGGTGCGGTCGGAATTCCAGAAGTAGATCGACTCGTCCTGGTAGTACTGCTGGAGGGCCACGTCGCTGAGCAGCAGCACGTTCGGCGGGTCGAGCAGGTACTGCCCGGCGCGCTCGTCGCTGCCGGTGCCGCCGAGGGCCGCGCTGCGCAGCCGGAACTCGTACTGCGTCTCGGTCGCCACCGGGGGCGCCAGGGTGCCGTTCGTCCGCAGTACGCCGATCTGTTGCACCGTGATCTTGACGGTGGTGGTGGAGTCGCTGTTGAAGGTGAAGACCGTCTCGCGCAGCCGGACCACGGTCAGCGCGACCTCGCTGCCCTTCTTGTCCTGTAGGCGGGACTTGTGCTCGGGGGCGATGAACGCCTTCACCCGCTCGTACGCCCGGTCCGGCTCGCCGGCGGCGGCGGACAGGAAGTTGCGCACGAAGGCCGCGTTGTCGCTACCGCTGGCGTTCCGCGTCGGCGGTTCGCTACTGCGGCCGTTGCTCGATCCGGCCTCCGTCGCGGTGCCGGCCTTGCCGTCGACCCGTACGTCGGACGAGGCCGGGATGCCGCACCCCGCGCTGAGGAGCAGGGCCGCGCCGAAGGCGCCGAGCAGTGGTCGAGCCCTCACGAGCGCACCTCCTCCCGCTCGCCGCTGTCGGTCGACGCCGGGCCGATCGCCAGCGCCGGGCCACTGCCCGGGCCGATCGCCAGGGGGCCGCCGTCGCGCGGTCCGCCGAACGGAAGGGCAGCGTCGGCGGGTACCAGCCGCAGCGGCGACGTGGTGAGCCGGTCACCGGCGCGGGCCGGCAGGGTGAGGCGGAACTGGGCACCCTGGCCGGGCGCTCCCCAGGCCTCCAGCCAACCACCGTGCAGGCGGGCGTCCTCCAGACTGATGGAGAGGCCGAGCCCGGTACCGCCGGTCTGGCGGGCCCGCGACGGGTCCGCCCGCCAGAACCTGTTGAACACCAGCTTCTCCTCGCCCACCTTCAGCCCCACCCCGTGGTCACGGACGGTGATCGCCACGGCGGTCTCGTCGATGCCGAGGGTGATCAGCACCGGGCGGGCCTCGCCGTGTTCGACGGCGTTGCCGACCAGGTTGCGCAGCACCCGCTCGACACGGCGAGGGTCGACCTCGGCGATCACCGGGGTGCTCGGCAGGTCCAGCTCGATCTCCACGCCCACCCGCTCGGCGAGGCCGGCCAACCGGTCGACGACACGGTGCACCACCGGCACCAGGTCGGTCGGCTCGGCGTCCAGCATGGCGAAGCCGGCGTCGAACCGGCTGATCTCCAACAGGTCGGTGAGCAGCTCCTCGAAACGGTCCAGCTCGGCCTGGAGCAGCTCGGCGCTGCGGGCGACCGCCGGGTCGAACTCGTCGCGCTCAGCGAAGATCAGGTCGGCGGCCATCCGGACCGTGGTCAACGGAGTACGCAGCTCGTGCGACACGTCGGAGGTGAACCGCCGCTGCAACCGGGACATCTCCTCCAGGCGCAGGATCTGCCGTTGCAGGTTGGTCGCCATCTGGTTGAACGAGGCGGCCAGCAGCGCGAGGTCGTCCTCGCCGTTGACCACCATCCGCTGGTCGAGAAGGCCGGCGGAGAGCCGCTGGGCGGTCCGCGCGGCGACCCGGACCGGGTTGACCACGAGCCGGGTGACCAGGGCGGCGAGCAGCCCCAGCAGGATCACCAGGGCGATGCCGGTGCCGACGACGGTGGCGCGGGCGTCCGCGGCCGTGGCGTCCTGACGGGTCAGCGGCACCAGGTAGTAGAGCTCGATCTGCCCGAAGCGGGTCGGCACCGGGGAGCCGTAGACCAGGTACTTCGTCGGCTCGCCGGTGAGGCGGCCGGTCTGGATCTGGCTGGCCACCTTGCCGCCGGCGACGGCGGCCCGCAGCTCCTTGCTGATCAGGGGCTGGACGTTTGCCGCCGGCGCGGTGCGCGTCTGGATCATGGTGGGGTAGCCGGCGGCGGTGATGGCCACCACCACCCCGCTGGTCTGCTGGGGGTCGCCGCCGGCCAGGTAGTTGACCGTGCCCTCGATCGTCTCCTGGAGCTGCGCCTCCTGCGGCTGACCGTAGAGGGAGACCTGCTTGGCCGCGTACCCCGCGCCGCCCTTGAGGCGCAGTTGGACGTCGGTGCGCGCGTTGTCGAGCAGGATCGTCGTGATCTTGTCAGCGATCAGGTACGCGAAACCGCCCACCAACAGGCTGGAGGCGACCAGCGTAATGGTCACCACCCGGACCTGGAGCGAACGCCGCCAGGTCTGGTGCGCCCGGGCCAGCAGTCGCGCGACCCGCCCGCTCAGCACACGCCAGACCTCCCGGCCGGCGGCGAGCCGGCGGGCTGCGGTGGTCTGCGGGGGCGGGGGCGGCGAGGTCGACACAGTGTGACCAGGCTATCCGGTGCCCGCCTTGTAGCCCACGCCCCGCACGGTGAGGATGATTTCCGGCCGCTCCGGATCTGGCTCGATCTTGGCGCGCAGCCGCTGCACGTGCACGTTGACCAGTCGGGTGTCGGCGGCGTGCCGGTAGCCCCAGACCTGCTCCAGCAGGACCTCGCGGGTGAAGACCTGACGCGGTTTGCGGGCGAGCGCGACCAGCAGGTCGAACTCCAACGGCGTCAGCTTCACCTCCTCGTCGTTGCGGCTGACGGTGTGGGCGGGCACGTCGATGGTGATCTGGTTGCCGGGCGGACCGATGGTCAGCATCTCCGGCGCGACGTCCTCGCCACGGCGCAGCCGGGCCCGCATCCGGGCCACCAGCTCCTTCGGCTTGAACGGCTTGACCACGTAGTCGTCGGCGCCGGACTCGAGCCCGAGGACGACGTCCACGGTGTCGCTCTTGGCGGTAAGCATGACGATCGGCACGCCGGACTCGGCACGGATCGACCGCGCCACGTCGATACCACTCATTCCGGGCAACATCAGGTCGAGCAGGACAATGTCCGGCCGGCTGTCACGAAACGCGGCCAACGCCCGCTCGCCATCGGCCACGAACGAGGGCAGGAAACCCTCACTGCGCAGCACGATACCGAGCATCTCGGCGAGTGCGGGGTCGTCGTCGACCACCAGTACCCGGGCTCTCATGGGATTAATATTGCATCCCCGTTCAGATCGGTGGGACCGGCGTCACCCGGCACGGACAGCCTCATGATCCCCCCTCGACGCGGTCCGCCGCCACCACAGCTCGGACGGGTCGCGCCGCCGGTCAGCCGAAGAGCGCCCGGCCCCAGTGGTCGCCACCGTCGCGT
This sequence comes from Micromonospora sp. NPDC049102, assembly GCF_043197485.1. Classification (NCBI taxonomy): domain Bacteria; kingdom Bacillati; phylum Actinomycetota; class Actinomycetes; order Micromonosporales; family Micromonosporaceae; genus Micromonospora; species Micromonospora sp. NPDC049102. The sequence goes on from NZ_JBICTE010000029.1 coordinate 49,910, forward strand.
ACACCGGGCGGGCACGCGAACAGGCCGCTGGAGACGTGCCGCAGGTACTCGTTCATCACGTCGTGGCGGGCCAACTGGGTCTGGATCGGCACGAACTGCCGGCGCGGGTTCCGCTGGTAGGCGATGAAGAAGAGACCGGCGTCGAGCCGACCGAGGCCGTCCGAACCGTCGACGAAGTTGTAGCCGCGGCGCAGCAGGTGCGCGCCGTTGTTGCGGCTCGGGTGGGCCAGGGCGACGTGGGCGTGCTCGGCGATCAGCGGCTTGCCGTCGTCACCGCGTGCCGCAAAGTCCGGCTCGTCGAACTCCTTGCTGCGCCCGAGCGGGGCACCGCTGCCCTTGGTCCGACCGACGATCTCCTCCTGCTCGGCCAGCGGGGTCCGGTCCCAGGTCTCCACGATCATCCGGATCTTCCGGGTGACCAGGTACGACCCGCCCGTCATCCAGTCCGGCCCGTCGCCGGGCTGCACCCACAGCTGGTCGCGGAGCAGATCGGTCTCCTCGGCCTTGAGGTTGGCCGTGCCGTCCTTGAAGCCGAACAGGTTGCGGGCGGTCGCCTGGTCGCGGGAGGTCGACGAGGTACGGCCGAAGCCGAGCTGCGACCAGCGGACACTGACCACCCCCATGCCGATCCGCGCCAGGTTGCGGATCGCGTGCACCGCCACCTGGGGGTCGTTGGAGCACGCCTGCACGCACAGGTCACCGCCGGAGATCGGGGCCTGCAACGCGTCGCCGGGGAACCTGGGCAGCTCCGCGAGGGCGGCCGGGCGGCGGTCGGCGATCCCGAACCGGTCCCGCCCGTCGGCATCGCGGAACAGCGTCGGACCGAAGCCGATGGTCAGGGTGAGCTGCGACGGCGGGAGTCCGAGGGCCTCGCCGGTATCGTCCGGCGGGGCTTCCGGCATCCCGCCGACCGCCCCGAGGACACCCGCGTCACGGCCGGCCGTCATCCGGGCGGCGGCGGCCGTCCACTCCTCGAGCATCCCGACCAGGCGGGCCCGGTCCTTCGTGATGACGTCGAAGGCGACGAAGTGCAGCCGGTCCTGGGCCGGGGTGACGATGCCGGCCTGGTGCTCGCCGAAGAACGGCACCGCGCCCGCCGGATGGTCACTGGCTGCCGCCGGGCCACGGGAGTCGCCGACGAGCGCACCCGCGCCTGCGGCCACCCCGGCGACTCCGGCCACCCCCGCGCCGGCGAGCGTGATAGCCCGCCGACGGGTCAACCTGCGTACGCTCATCGACTCGACTCCCCCTGCGTCCCGGTCACTTGGCGACGACTGCGGCGACCTTGCTGATCGGCTCGGCGAGCGCGTTGATGCCGTCCGAGAGCTCCTTGAGCTCGGCCTTGCTCAATGCGGTGTGCAGCTTCCACCCGTCGCCGTCGCGGTGCTTGCCGAGCTGCGCCTCGACGTTCGCGAACTCGGTGTCGAGCTGCTTGACCAGCTCCGGCGAACGCTGCTCCAGCGCGGGCCGCAGGGCGGACAGCGCCGCCTTGGAACCTTCCAGGTTGGCGGCGAAGTCCCACAGGTCGGTGTGCGAGTAGCGGTCCTCCTCGCCGGTGATCTTGCCGCTGGCGACCTCGTCGAGCAGCTCCTTCGCGCCGTTGGCGAGCTGGAGCGGCGAGAGCTTCTCGGCGTTGGCCTTCGCCACGATCTCCTTGACGTCGACCAGCAGCCGGTCGGCGATCGGACCGTCCTTGCTGATGTCGCCGGACTGCCAGAGGTCCTTCTCGATCCGGTGGAAGCCGGTGAACTCCATCCCCTCCTCGATGACCTCCTCGCGGCCGTCGATCTTGGGGTCGAGGTCGCCGAAGATCTCGGCCACCGGCTCGATCCGCTCCCAGTAGGTGCGGGCGACCGGGTAGAGGCCCTTGGCCTTCGCCACGTCGCCGGCCTTCACGGCGGCGACGAACTCCTCGGTCTTCTCCAGCAGCGCGGAGGTCTGGCTCTTGACGTAGCGCTGGTAGTTGTCGGTGGCGCCGGCCAGGGCCGCGTCGGCGGTCAGCGGCTGCGCGGACCCGCTGACCTTGAGCGCCCCCCGGATGCCCTTGCCGCTCATGCCCGGCTTGCAGGCCGTCTCGTACGTGCCGGCCGGCAGCTCGACGTGCAGCTCGCGGCTCAGCCCGGGGGCGATGTTCTCCACCTCGCCCATCACCCGGTCGCCGGAGGCGTACACGTAGAACTCGGTCACCTTCGCGCCCGAGTTGGTGATCTTGAAGGTGGCGGTGCCGGCGCCGAGGTCGGTCGTGGCGACGTCGCAGGCCGTGTCGGTGGCCTTGACCACGATCGGGCCGCCCGCCGCGTCCGACTTACCGGAGTCGTCCTTGGAGCAGGCGGCGATGCCGGTCGTCGCCAACACGCCGGCAGCGGCCAGCGCGAAGAATCGGGTGGTACGCATCTGAGCTGTCTCTCCTCGTGGGGGGTCAGGCACGTTGCGGCGCGGATGCCGCCTCGGCCTCGGCCTCGGCGCCGGTGTCGGCCCCGCGCTCGGTGACGGTGGTGGTGGTGGGGGGTGCCGAAGCCGCGGCCGGCGCCGGCGCAGAAGGCTTCGCGGTGGTTGCGCCCGGCGCGGTACGGCGGGTCGGGCGCAGGAAGAGCACCAGGACCGGCACGGCGTACCCGATCCAGGCGATCGTCTCGAGCACGGTGGGCGCGGGGGTCACGTTGAACATGCCGGCCAGCAGCGCCGCGTACCAGGTGGTCGGGTCGAGCACGCCTGTGATGTCGAAGGCGAGGTCGCCGAGGCCGGGCAGGACACCGGCCTCCTGGAAGTCGTGGACGCCGTACTTGAGGATGCCGGCGGCGACCAGGACCAGCAGCGCGCCGGTCCAGGTGAAGAACTTGCTGAGGTTGATCCGCAGGGCGCTGGCGTAGAGCAGCACGCCGAGCACGATGGCGGTGACGATGCCGCCGACCAGGGCGAGCAGCGGCCCGCTGTCCCCGGCCGCGCCCTGTGCGGCGGAGTAGAAGATCAGCGCGGTCTCCAGGCCCTCCCGGATCACCGCGAGGAAGGCCATCCCGGCGACGGCGAGCGACCCGACGGCCAGCGCCTCGGTCAGCTTGCCGCGCAGCTCACCCGCGATGGTGCGGGCCGCCTTGCGCATCCAGAAGATCATCCAGGTGACGAACACCACGGCGGCGACGGAGGTGATCGCCTCGAACAGCTCACGATCCTCGGATCGGGCCAGCAGCGAGGTCGAGGTGTACTCGATGAGCCAGCCGAACAGCACGGAGAGCACCACGGCCAGGGCGACGCCCGCCCACACCTGGGGCAACCGGTCCCGGCGCTGCGACTTCACCAGGAAGGCGACCAGGATGCTGACCACCAGGGTTGCTTCCAGGCCTTCCCGCAGGCCGATCAGGTAGGTGGCGAACATCCGAGCTCCGTGTTCATTAGGCACGCCTCAGCTAACTTAGGGCAGCCATACCTTCCTCCAGTTCAGGGGCCTCGTCAAGTTGTTCATGGCAAGCTCACTCTTCCCGTGACCTGGCCTTCGACGCCCCGTCGTGCGCCGTTCACCGGCCGGCCGTGCGAGGATCCCCGTCGTGAAAGCCTTCCTGCCGTGGCTGGCGGTGCTGGCCGTGGTGATGCTGCTCAGCGCCCTGCGCCAGCGAGCACTAGCCACCGTCGTGTCACTGGGCTGGCTGGCCTGGTGCGCCTGGACCTGGCTCCGCCCCACCCGCCGCCGCCCCCGCTAACCCCCACCCCCACACCCACACCCCCGCGATCTTGCATTTTCTGGGCCATAGCGGGGCAAGCGCCGCAAATCCACAACAGAAACTGCAAGATCGCGGGGACATGGGGCTGTGGGTACGACGAACCGGGCCGGCTTTGTGCAGCCGACCCGGTTCGGTGACGTCGATCAGTAGCGGTAGTGGTCCGGCTTGAACGGGCCCTCCTGGGAGACACCCAGGTACGCGGCCTGCTCCTTGGTGAGCGTGCTCAGCTTCGCGCCGAGCGCGCCCAGGTGCAGACGGGCCACCTTCTCGTCCAGGTGCTTGGGCAGCACGTAGACGCCGACCGGGTACTCCTCGGTCTTGGTGAACAGCTCGATCTGGGCAATCGTCTGGTTGGCGAACGAGTTCGACATGACGAAGCTCGGGTGCCCGGTGGCGTTGCCCAGGTTCAGCAGACGCCCCTCGGACAGCACGATGATGGCGTGCCCGTCGGCGAACCGCCACAGGTCTACCTGCGGCTTGATGTTGATCCGCTCCACGTCGGAGCGCTTGGCCAGGCCGGCCATGTCGATCTCGTTGTCGAAGTGGCCGATGTTGCCGACGATGGCCTGGTGCTTCATCCGGGCCATGTGCTCGTTGGTGATGACGTCGAAGCAGCCGGTGGCGGTGATGAAGATGTCCGCCTGCTCGACAACGTCGTCCAGGGTGGCGACCTGGTAACCGTCCATCGCCGCCTGCAGGGCGCAGATCGGGTCGACCTCGGTCACCACGACCCGGGCACCCTGGCCACGCAGCGACTCGGCGCAGCCCTTGCCCACGTCGCCGTAGCCCATGACGACCGCCATCTTGCCGCCGATCAGCACGTCGGTGGCGCGGTTGATGCCGTCGATCAGGGAGTGCCGGCAGCCGTACTTGTTGTCGAACTTGCTCTTGGTGACCGAGTCGTTGACGTTGATGGCCGGGAAGAGCAGCGTGCCGGCGCGGTGCATCTCGTAGAGGCGGTGCACGCCGGTGGTGGTCTCCTCGGTCACGCCCTTGATGCCGGCGGCGACCCGCGTCCAACGCTGGCCGTCCTCGCCCAGCGAGCGGTGCAGCAGTTCGAGGATGACCGCGTACTCCTCGGAGTCGGCGGACTCGACCGGCGGCACGACGCCGGCCTTCTCGAACTCGGCGCCCTTGTGTACGAGCAGGGTGGCGTCACCGCCGTCGTCGAGGATCATGTTGGGGCCCTGCCCGTCCGGCCAGAGGAGCACCTGCTCGGTGCACCACCAGTACTCGGGCAGCGTCTCGCCCTTCCAGGCGTAGACGGGAACGCCGGCGGGGGCGTCGGGGGTGCCGTCCGGGCCGACGACGATCGCGGCGGCGGCGTGGTCCTGGGTGGAGAAGATGTTGCAGGACGCCCAGCGGACCTGTGCGCCGAGGGCGACCAGCGTCTCGATCAGGACGGCGGTCTGGATGGTCATGTGCAGCGAGCCGGTAACCCGCGCGCCGGCGAGCGGCTGCGCGTCGGCGAACTCCCGCCGGATCGCCATCAGGCCGGGCATCTCGTGCTCGGCAAGCTGGATCTCCTTGCGCCCGAACTCGGCGAGCGACAGATCCGCCACCTTGAAGTCGCCCTCGGCGAGCGTGCTCGGCCGAGCCTCGGACGGCGTGCCGCTGGCGGCCGCCGGGAGGGTGCTGGTCATGAAAGCTCCTGTCGAACGATGTCTACGCCGATCCTCCACCTTACGCGCGCCGACGACGGCCGCCGGGGGACGGGCAGCGGACAGCGCACGGGGCGGTCGGTGGTGGACAGACCTGCTGCCCGCCTCCGCCCGCCCCGCGCATCCCCCCGGTTTGGTTCCCCGCACGTTGCCGGACCGTCGTCGCGATAACGCTGCGTACCCATAGAGTCACACTCGGCCAGAGCCGAGTCAAGCTATTCCGGGAAAGTCGGACTTGTGTCGAGTCAGCGCAGGCCCGACGTCGCCACGTACGCCTCACCGTCACCCGTGATCCGCAGCGGCTCGCCGGCCGCTGTGCCGATCGCCGCCTGGCCGGACGTCAGCGTCAGAGCACCCGCCCCGTCGTCGACCGTCACCGAGCCCGCGCCGCACAGCACGACCCGGGGGCCGGGCAGCGCCAGGGTGGCCTCCGGCACGGCAGCGCCGACCCGCACCCGGTGCAGCGCGAAGTCGTCCACCGGCACCGCCCAGCAGTCCACCCCCGGGCCGACGTGTCGAGCGGCACGGACCGGTTCGTCGAGCACCTCGAAGCGCAGCACCCGCAACAACTCGTCCACGTCGACCCGCTTGGGGGTGAGGCCACCGCGCAGCACGTTGTCGCTGGCCGCCATGATCTCGACGCCGCAGCCGCTCAGGTACGCGTGCAGGTTGCCGGCGGGCATCCAGATCCCCTCGCCCGGCACCAGTCGCAGGTGGTGCAGCAGCAGAGCCACCAGCACGCCCGGGTCGCCCGGATACGCCTTCGCCAGCCGGTGGGCCAACTCGGCGTCCGGGCCGTCGGCAGCCGACGAGAGGACGGCACGCAGCAGCCCGTCGCGCTCGGCGACCGGCCAGCCGAGCAGCGTCGCCACCGCCGTGCGCAGGCCAGCCGGTCCGGTCCGCAGCGCGTCCACCACCGGCGCCAACTCGGGTACGCCGAACGCGGCGAGCGCCTCGGCCGACTCCACCGGATCGCGGAACCCGCACAGCGCCTCGAACGGGGTGAGCGCGACCAGCAACTCCGGCTTGTGGTGCGGGTCGGAGTAGTTGCGCTCCCCCGGAGGAAGATCCGCCTCGGCGGCGAACCCCGCTCGGGCCTGTTCGGCGTCCGGGTGGGCCTGCAGGCTCAGCGGCGCGTCGGCGGCGAGAACCTTGAGCAGGAACGGCAGCCGGGTGCCGAACCGGTCGGTCACCCGTTGCCCCAGCCACTGCCCCGGCTGGTCGCGTACCAGGTCACAGAGGCTCACCCGGGCCCCGGCGCGCTCCACGCTCGCCGGCGCGCCCGGGTGGGCACCCAGCCACAGCTCTGCCTCCGGTCCGGCGCTGGGCACCGGCCGCCCCTGCAACAGCGCGATGGCGGAGCGGGACCCCCAGGCGTAGTCCCGGATCGGTCCGTACAGCGGTTCCACCGTCTCAGACCCCGGGCCGCCCGACCGCCTCGCCCGCCGCGTCCTCCGGCTGCGGTACGGCGGTGTCGGCGGCGGCGCCGGTGCCCGCCTCGGCGGCGGCGGCGCTGTAGATGTCCGGCTCCAGGTAGATCACCCGGGCGATCGGCACGGCGGTACGGATACGCGCCTCCACGGCGTTGATGCCGCGGGCCAGGGCCTCGGCGCTCTCGCAGGCCGGTACGCCGATCTTCGCGGCCACCATCAGCTCTTCCGGGCCCAGGTAGAGCGTCTTCATGTGGATGATCCGCTCCACCTCGGGGCCCTCGGTGATGGCCCGCTCGATGGCGGCGAGGTCCTGCTGCTCGGCACCCTCACCGAGGAGCAGGCTCTTGGTCTCGATGGCCAGCACGATGGCGATGACCACCAGCAGGACGCCGATCATCGCGGTGCCGGCGGCGTCCCACCGGCCGTTGCCGGTGATCAGCGTCATGCCGACGCCGAAGAGCGCGAAGACCAGACCGACCAGGGCGCCGAAGTCCTCCAGCAGCACCACCGGCAGCTCCGGCGCCTTGGCCCGCCGGATGAAACGCACCCAGGACTGCTTGCCCCGGATGTGGTTGGACTCCTTGATCGCCGTCCGGAAGGAGAACGACTCCATGGCGATCGCGGCCAGCAGCACCGCCACCGGAAGCCACTGCCACTCGGTGATGCCCTCCGCGTGCGACCACTTGTGGTACGCCTCGTAGAGGGCGAACAGTCCGCCGATGCTGAACAGCACGATCGACACGATGAACGCGTAGATGTAGCGCTCCCGGCCGTACCCGAAGGGGTGTTCCGGCGTGGCCGCGCGCTTGGCCCGCTTGCCGCCGAGCAGCAGCAGACCCTGGTTGCCGGAGTCGGCGACCGAGTGGACCGCCTCGGCCAGCATCGACGAGGACCCGGAGAGCAGGAACGCGATGAACTTGGTGACGGCGATGCCGACATTGGCCAGCAGGGCGGCGACGATCGCCTTCGTCCCGCCGTTCGCGCTCACGCCACCACTCCGCTTCGCGTCGTGGTGACGTTCGTGCCGCGCCGCCCCCTGCTTTCGTTCACTGGTTCGACAGCTCCTTCATCTCGGTGATGGCCGGTACGGCCATCGGGTCCAACCCATGTGCCAGAGCAAGATAGATCGAGGCGAAATCCGGTACGGCGATCAGCGAGGCCAACCGCTCCAGAGCCGAGCCGCCCTCGGCGGTCACCACGTCGCACCGCACGCCACGGCGCTCGGCGAGGGTCTGCACCGCGTCCGCGCGGCGCTCCTCGACGGCGAGTGGCTCGTCCGTGTCGTCCTCGGCGTTGAGCCCGCCGTCGCGCAGCAGCACCAGCCGCAGCCGTGTGCCCTCGCCGTCGTCCTCCGACGGGTCGGCGAAGATGTCCCGCTCCCCCTCGGCCAGGCCGCCGAAGACGCCGTCCAGCAGCCCGACCCGTCCCCGCCCGGCCTCGCCCAGCGCACCGGTGACCACCGGGTAGCGGGCGTTAGCGGAGAGGGTGTCGCCGAAGCGACGGGCCGCAACGGTGGCCAGCGGCGACGAGCCCCACACGATCGGGATCGAGCCGGCCAGGCCCAGCGCGAGGGACTTGGCCGGGTTGACGAACGACTCGGCGGCGGAGCGGCAGCGGTCGGCGTCCGCGTCGAGCCGGGCCGCCGTCTCCGCCAGGTCCGCCTCGTTGACCTTCACCAGGCCGAGCGACCGGGCCGCCAGCAGGACCGGCACGGTGAGCGCCCAGAGGCTGGCCCGGGCCGGCGCCCGACGGGGCACCGGAATGAACGGCGCGCGGGCCCGCTCGGCCACCGACTGCAACTGCGAGTCCGGTGCGCCCACGGCGACCAGCCGGGCACCGCGACGGTGCGCGGCCTCGGCGGCGCCGAGCGCCTCCGGGCTCCGACCGGATGCGCTCACCGCGATCACCACGTCGGCGGCACCCACCCAACCGGGTACGCCCGCGCTGCGGTGCCCGATGATCGGGACCGGGCAGCGCGGTCCGGCGACCGTGGCCAGCACGTCACCGGTACGCCCGGCGGTGCCGATACCGGCGATCACCACGGCGCGTGGCCGCCCGTCGTCGGCGAGCACCGCGAGGTTCGCCTCGGCGGCCAGGGCGGCGCTCTCGCGTACCTGGGCGCCACCCGAGGCGGTGTGCCGCAGCATGTCGCCCGGGTCGTGCTCGGCCAGCGCGTTCGGGTTGTCGAGCAGGGCCTCGTCGGCGTCGCGCCGTCCGCTGACCCCGGCCGTACCGTCGATCATGACTGCTGCCCAGGGCCGCCGCGGGCCTCGTCCAGCAGCAGCACCGGCACGTCGTCGCGGACCTCGAAGATCCGGCCGCACTCCGTGCAGGTCAACGTCTGCGCCTCCGCGTCGTACGTGAGCGGGGCGTGGTGCGTGTCCGGGCAGGCGAGGATCTCGAGCAACTGCGGATCCAGGGCCATGGCACGGCTCCTTCCACGAGTGCGGGGTCACCGGCGGCGGTGCCGACCGGCGCAGGCGATCTTATCGGCGAACGCGGTCGAGCACCTCGTCCCGGAGCGAGACCATCCGCTCGCGGGTGGGTGCCTCCACGTTGAGCCGCAGCAGCGGCTCGGTGTTGGAAGCGCGCAGGTTGAACCAGGCGCCGTCGGGAAAACGCAGCGTCAGCCCGTCCATCTCGTCGGCCGTCGCGTCCGGGTACGCCGCCCGCACGTCGGCCACCGCCGCGGCCTGGTCGGCGACCGTAGAGTTGATCTCGCCGGAGGCGACGTAGCGCTCGTACTCGCCGGCCAGCACGGACAGCGACAGCGACTGCTCGCCCAGGGCGGCGAGCGTGTGCATCGCGGCGAGCATCCCGGTGTCGGCGAACCAGAAGTCCCGGAAGTAGTAGTGCGCGGAGTGCTCCCCGCCGAAGACGGCGTTGGTGCGGGCCATCTCGGCCTTGATGAAGGAGTGTCCGACCCGGGCGACCACCGGCTCCCCACCGTGCTCACGGATGATCTCCGCGACCGCGCTGGAGGTGATCAGACCGTGGATCACCGTGGAGCCCGGGTGTTTGGCCAGCTCCCGTGCCGCCACCAGCGCCGTGATCGCCGACGGCGAGACCGGCTCACCGCGCTCGTCGACCACGAAGCACCGGTCGGCGTCGCCGTCGAAGGCCAGACCGATGTCGGCGCCGTGCTCGACCACCGCACGCTGAAGGTCGACCAGGTTCGCCGGGTCCAGTGGGTTCGCCTCGTGGTTGGGGAAAGTGCCGTCCAGCTCGAAGTAGAGCGGCACGATCTCCAGCGGCAGGGCCGACAGGGCGGTCTCGCCGAGGACGGTGGGGACGGTGAAGCCGCCCATCCCGTTGCCGGCGTCGACCACCACCTTCAGCGGCCGGATGCCGGAGAGGTCGACCAGCTTGCGCAGGTACGAGGCGTAGTCGGGAAGCAGGTCGCGCCGCTCGGCCGGCCGGGTCGGCTCGCCCGCCGGGCGCGACGTCCCCGAGTCCAGCAACGCCTGCGCCCGATCGCGGATCTCGGCCAACCCGCTGTCCTGGCCGATGGGCCGGGCGCCGGACCGGCACATCTTGATGCCGTTGTACTGCGCCGGGTTGTGACTCGCCGTGAACATCGCCCCGGGCAGGCCGAGCGAGCCGGAGGCGAAGTAGAGCAGGTCGGTGGAGGCGAGCCCGATCTCGATCACCGAGCGCCCCTCGGCGCGTACCCCGGCGGCGAAGGCGGACGCCAGGCCGGGCGAGCTGGCCCGCATGTCGTAACCGACGACAACGGCGTCGCCAGGCTCGTCAGTGGCGTTGAGCAGCTGGGTGAAGGCAGCCCCGAGCGCCTCGGCGGCCCTTTCGTCCCACTGGTCCGGCACCGTCCCTCGGACGTCGTAAGCCTTGACGATCTGGGACAGATCAGACACTAGTTCCGCTCCTTGGCCGCAGGTTTCCAACGAACCTGAGCGTATCGGAGCGGCCGGGCCCCGCCCCGCTCAGCCGGGGAGCCGGGGCATTAACACGGTGTGATCGCCGCCGTCGGGGTCGTCGGGCCCCGGGCGAGCACCCGGAGCACCGGGGGCACCCGGCAGCAACTGAGTGGCGTCCGGCGAAGGCGTGGCGGGTCGCGCTCCGTACACGCCGCCGGGGGCGGGCCGGGGAACGGGCACCGTCGGTGGCTGCTGGCCGTACACCGGGCCGGGGTGACCGGGCACGGCCGGCGACCCACCGCCGGCGCGGTAGGTGGTGCCACCGGGGTTGCCCGGCAGCGGGCCCTGCTCATCCGCCGGCGTGCGGTCCTGCCGGAAGCGGCGGACCAGCAGCACGATCAGCAGCAGACCGATCGCCACCAGCCCGATGCCGACGAACATGATCGGCGAACCACCGCCGGACTCGGCGGCCACGGCGGTCGTGGAGGGCGCGACACCGGCCGGATCCGACGCGGCCGGGTCCACCACCTCGCTCGCTGCCGCGACCTCGGTCGGCGTGGGGCTCGGAGTGGGCTTCTTCGACGGCGTCGGGGTGGGCGACGGGGAGACCCGTCCGGCGACCTTCGCCGTATCGGCACCATGCCCCAACTGCTGGCCGGTCGCGGTGAGACCCGCACCGGTCACGTAGAGCCGACCACCCGGCGCACCGGCGGCGAACGCCACCCGGTACCGCACCGTGATGCTCTTGCCCTTGCACAACGTCGGCTTGGCCGGCGAGGTCTGCCCGGTCGTCACGGTGCCGCCGCCACCGGAGACGCTCACCGGCACCCAGTGCCCGCCCGTGTTGACCTGCACCGCCACCTGATCCGGCTGGAGACCCTCAAGGCGCAGACCCAGCGCCGTGCGCAGCACGACGCATCCCCCCGAACGCTTACGAACCGCGATGTTCACACCCTGGGGAGAACCTCCGGCGGCGAAGCTGCTGGCCGCACCCACACGGACCGAGTCCTCGTCGGCCAGCGCGGGTGACGCACCGAGCATCACCAGGCCGACCAGCAGACCGCAGACCGTCGCGAGCCGTGCGGCACATCGACGCAGCGTCATGATCACCTCACCGTTTCTCCCCGGACGGGGTCCGCCGGACAGGCTACTACCGGGGCACCCTTGCCACCTGTCATAGAGCGCCCCGCATGTGTGCGGCGTTACGGTTTACGACCCGCCTCCGCTGCCGCGCCCGGCCCGGGCGAGAGCGTCCCGGCAGAGCCGGTCGGCGGTCCGCGTCGTCTCGGGAAGGCGATAGCGCGGCGTCAGGGCGAGCACCCGGGCAGTGGCGTTCTCCAGACTCATCCGGTGCCCGACGCTGACGAACACCGGCTTGACCCCATCCTGGGTACGCAGCACCCGGCCGACCACCTCACCCCCGTCACGCAGCGCCGACCAGGCACCCCGCTCGGCGGCCGGGGCGTCCCACTCGCCGACCAGCGGCGTCTTGCCCACCCCGATCGCGGGCAGCCCGGTGACCACCCCGAGGTGACAGGCCAGCCCGAACCGGCGCGGATGCGCCACCCCGTGCCCGTCACAGACCAGCAGGTCCGGGATTGTCGTCAACGTGTCCAGGGCGGCAAGCAGCGCCGGCACCTCGCGGAAGGCGAACAACCCCGGCACGTAGGGGAACGCCGGCCGGCCGACGCTGACCGCCGTATCCACGGTGATGTCGCGGTATCCCGAATCCCGGACACCCCGACCTCGGCGATGTCGAGCCGATCATGCTCGGCGACGGCACGGCGGTCACCTCGTTTCCGAGCTGCCCTAACGGGAGGACCGGCTCGCGTCGCCGTCTTCGGCCGGAGTCGACGCCCCGACAGACTCCCCGTCGGTGCCGCCGTCGACTCGCCTCCAGGGAGCGCCGAACGCCACACCAACGACGACGGCCATGGCGACACCGAACGCCACCCCGCCCTTCGGGCCGAACGAAGGGATACCGATCGCCAGGCCGAACACGAGGCCGACCACCCACGCCCAGAAACCGGACCTGCTACCGCCAGTAGTGGATCTCGCCATGGAACGATGTTAATGGGCATGGCCAAACAGAAGGGAGCGCCCGCAGCCGAGCGCTACGCTCCGGGACCCGCTCGCCCAACCGCTGTCAGGCGAGTTTCAGCTCGTCGCGGGCCTCGTCGATCCAACCGGCGATACCGTGCGCGCCGCTGCTGGTGGCCAGTGACGCGGCCTCGTCGAGCAGGCCACGTGCGGCGTCCCGGTCGCCGTCGCTCGCCGCCAGGTCCGCCAGCCCGATCAGGTTCGCCGCGACTCCCGGAGTGAAGCCCAACTTCCGGCGCAGCCGCGTCGACTCCTCCAGCAACTCCCGCGCCGCCTCGACCCGGCCGGCGGCCTGCTCGCCGAAGCAGAGGTGCCGCAACACGTACGACAGGGTCAGCTCGTCCCCCGCCTCGGTCGCCAGCTCTCGCGCCCGGGCGAAGGCCGGGTCGGCGGGGGCCTGGTCCTGCCGGATCACCTGGTGGACCGTGCCCACCCAGAACAGCGCCTCACCCTCGCCACGGGCGTCACCCAGCTCGCGGAAGAGCTGCGCCGCCCGCTCGAAGAACGGCAGTTCGGCCGCGTCCTCCACGCCGGTCTCGAGGAAACGGGCGTGCAACAGCCGCCCACGGGCCAGGGCAGTGTCCGCCTCCAACGCGACGAGATCCCGCTCGGCCTCGTCCAACGACGTGGCGTCACCCCCGAAGACGGCCTGCTCGTAGCGCTCCTGCGCCCGCGTCAACCGGACGTCGAACCCTTCGGCCATCACTGACCCACCCTTCCGTCGATACGCTCGCGTAGGAGATCGGCGTGGCCATTGTGCCGCGCGTACTCCTCGATCATGTGCACCAACAGCCTGCGCAGCACGATGACGTTGCCGTCGCGTTGCCGGCCATCGTCCTGCGGAACCAGCCGCGCTCCACCTCGGCCAGGTGACGAATCAGCCCGAGCAGCGACATCGTCGACGGTGGGACCGCCCGTCGGGCCAACTGCTCAGCGTTCAGCCCGTCGCACTTGAGCTCGAACGTGAGGCGCTGGTCGCGCAGGTACTCGACCAGAACGCTCCGCTCGTCGGCGAAGTTGCCGTCCGAGCGCGGGTCGTCGTCCGGATGGACGAACAGGTACGACCAACCGAAGGTCCGGGTGGGTTCGTCGTCGGAGGTCGTCGCCTCGGCACCTGAATCAGCCATGCGGCGACTCTCGTCGATGGACAGCGGTGCGGCAACTGGTTGCACAGCAGGCTTCACGGCCTGATCAGCGCCTTCGACGCGCACGCGCGGAGCCATGATCGGGTCGCGCAGTCCGCCATGTTCGGATGACGGGTAAGGCGAGCCGGCTCAGGCTCCGCCATGATGCGACCTGACGATGGTTAACGACCGTCAGCGGGAGTTGCGGCGAAGAGGGCGTGGATGCGGTCCTCGTCGGGCAAACGGCCCCCGCCAGTGACCACCGCGGCCACCCCTTCTGCCTCCGCGCGGTCAACAGTCTCGTAACGGTCGATGTTCCGATCGTCATTGACGAAACGCACCACGAGCCCCGTGTCGACCGCCCATTCGCGAGCTCGGTGATCCCAGAGCACGGCTTTGCCGGCACCCGAATCCATGACGAACAGACCAGCCGGACCTCCCACGCGTTCGTCATTCCGGTAGATCACGTAATAGGTCAACAAAATCTCTCCCCAACTGAGCAACGAGGTCAGCGTCGACCGGGAAGTCCCCACGCTTCAGACCCAACTCCTGCACCGCCTGCGCAAAGTTGGTGCCCTGACTTTCCAGCCACGCTTGATATTTGAGCCACGCTCCCCTGTTACGACTCACCCACTTCGCGAAACTCGCGTCCTTGGGCGGGAAGTCCTCCCCCAGACCGGGTGGGACGTGCTCGGGCAACCGCTGCTCACGGTTGAGGGCAAGCATCCGCAGAAATGCCTGAGGATGCGATTCCGGTCGGATCGGGGGCCGTCGCAGGATCTCGTAGTCGTCATGGGTCCGCAGCCACGCCTCCCTCGACTCGGGGGTGTGGAACTGTAGTTCCATGAGGATCCCGTCGGGCGTTCGGAGGGTGCCATTGAATCCGTAGAACCTGTTGCCCACCCGCCAGAAGTTCTTCAGGGCACCCTCGGGCACGGAGAAGCCGGCCTCCACGAGGGCAGCGAGTATCAGCCGGACGGTTCGCCCGTAGCCAACACCGGGCGGCACCTCGAACAGGAACCTTAGAACGTCGTTGACGGTCTCCGCGAACTCCTCGACGCCGACCGACAAACCCCGGGCCTCGTCCAGATACTTCCGAGCCAGCGAGTCCAAGCTCTTGACGCGGAACCCGCGGTCACGCAACCGCACCGGCTCAGTCAGGCGCATGGCCTCGGACACGTCCTGGCCTGCCTGATCCAGCGCGTTCTCGACCCGGTCGGCAACGGCGCGCGCACGTTCACGAAGTTCGGTCAATCCCGTCCACTCAGTCGCCGTGAGCTGCTTCAGATCGGCAGCCAGGGACTCGGACCCGCCGCCGTCCGACGGGGACGACAGGGCGTCCGGCGTCGAGCCCGGGCCGTCCAGCAACAGGTACATACGGTTGACGTACGGGTCACCGTGGCCGCCGTCGTCGTAGCCGGGTGGATGGGTCGGCAGGTCGGGACGCTCACTGAACCGGCCCCGCGGCAGCCCGCCGAGCGGCATCGGCCGACCGTCTCCGCTCAGCACCAGCGCGTCGATGCCCACTACGTCGGGATACAGCGGCCGGTCGCGCACCAGCCCGGTCTGCGGGTCGACGTAGAGCACCGTGCCGTTCTGGTTGAGCGCCACCCAGGCGTGTGAGCCGCCGCCGGCCCACTCGGTGATCAGGAACGCGTAGCTGCCGTGGCCGCCCAGCAGCAGTTGGTCGCGCAGGTTGGCATACCCCTGCCGCGCCTGCGTCGGGTCTGGTAGTTGACCGGGGGCGAGTACGCGTTGGAAGCGGCCACCGGTGACGTCCTCCACCCGGCCCGGGCCGCCCGCCTCGCCGCGGATCGGTCGTCGGATGTCACCGTCCAGGTAGCCGTCGAAGGTGCGCGGCGCGGACACCCGAGGTCGCCCGTGCACCCAGGTCTCGAACAGCGACAGGGTGCAGTCCAGACAGTTGATGCCCCGGGTGGCGTCGGCCTGCGGGCCGCCGTCGTTCAGCAGACGGAACCAGCCGCCCTGGCGCGGATCGGCGGTATGTCGGACAGTGCCGTCGCGCTCACGCGGCATCTGCCGTTCGACGTCGACCTGGTGCAGCGCGAGTGGTGGCCGCAGCCCGCCCGGCTGCCCGTACGGGCGGGTGTCGTCGATCGGCGGGGGGACGTCGTCGCCGGTGAGCCGGGACGGACCGCTGGTCTCCACCGCGCCGAGCGCGAGGGCGCCGACGTCGGTGTTGGCGTGCGTGAACGATCCGTCGACCAGGTCGACGACCGGGGGTGCCGTGACGCCTGCCAGCACGTCGTCGGCCAGGTCACGCCAGTGGGCGTACGCGCGTGTCTCGTCGTTCGCCGCCCGCTGCCAGCCGTCGGCCCACTGCCGGTGACCGGTCTGGTGCAGGTGTCGGGCGTAGTTGGCGTACTCGACGGCCCTGCGGTCGTGTTCTTCGGCCCGCGTCCGCAGACGGGCGGCCTCGACCTGCCGGCGGTTGTTCTCGAAGCCGATCCGCTGCGACTCGAAGTGGCCCTGGTAGCGCCGCCGCTCGGCGGCCTCCGCCTCGGCGACCCACTGGGCCGCGTACCAGTCGTTGACGTCGGTCGTCGACACCGCCGGATCGCCGAACGCCACCACGTCGACGGGCACCGGAGCGCGACCTCGGGCCCTCTGTCGGGGTACGCGGGCCGGTGCGGGCGTCTCCCGCGTCGCGGGCCGCTCGGGTGCTGAGTGTCGGCCCTCCGGCGCACCGAGCAGCACGTGGGTCGCGACCCCGCCGTGCCCGGTGACGGTGTCGGGGGCGCTGACCACCGGCCCGGGAGACGTGAACGGGGACATCACCGCGGGGGTGGTCGTCCAGGCGGGACCGGCGGGCGGGCCCGCAGCGCTCGCCGCCACGCCGACCGGAGGCGCCACCCCCACCGACGCCCCGCTCGACGAAGCCAGTGGGACCGACGACGGCAGGGAAGCCGACGAGACAGTGGCCGGGGTAGCCCCGACCGGGCCAATCGACGAGACAGCGGGGGCGGGACCACCCGTCGAGCCGGACGGAGGAGCCTCGACGGCTGGCCCGCCGACCGCATCGATGGCGCCAGCCGCGGGCGTGGAGACCGCCGAGAGCGTGAGGGCTGCCGCGCCAGCAGGACGCCCCGGTTCCGCAACGTCCGAGAGGACGGGGTCGCCGTTTACGGTCGGGAGCACCGGATCGCGCTCGACGGTCGGCGCTGTCGGACTCGTGCTCTGCTCGCCACCCGCCGATCCCACGGCCTCGGAGGCTGTCGGCACCGGAGCGCCGAGGACATCCGACCCGGGCACTGCCCGCGCCGCGCCGTCACCATGCGCCGCGGGAACCGGCAGGGTCGCGGGCGACGATCCGTGTCCCGCCAGTTCGGGAGTCGGTGCCTGCGGGATCGGCAGCGGCGGGCCGCTGAGGGATGCCCCGGCCAGCGCGTCGGCCTGTGCGCGCAGGCGCGCCTGCAAGGCGTGGTCGGCCTGCGCGGTCGTCGATCCGGTGACGCCGGACGCGGCGGCACGCACCACATCGTCCACCGAGGTCAGGCCCTGACCGGTGGCGATGCTGGCGGCGCTCTCGGCGAGCATCTCGCCGGTCATCTCCCGACCCAGGTGCTCGCCGATGCGTGCCGCACGGCCGGTCGCGTGGCGGCCCAGACCGGCCAGCGGCGCGACCGCTCCCCCGGCGAGCCCGCCGACCGCCGACGCGCCCAGGTCAATCAGGTCGACGCCGTGCGCCCGGCCCGTCGAGTTCTGGTACGCCTGCGTGGCGAGGCTGATCCCGGACTCCTCGGCCGCCTCCTCCAGCCCTTCCCGGGTGGCCCGCTTCGCGAGCCCGCGCGCGCCACCCTTGGCGACCTCCTTGGCTGCCCGCTCACCAGCCTCCTTGAGCCCGCGCCGCAGAGCCTTGCTCGCCAGTTGACCCATCAGGCGCTTGAAGATCTGCTGGATCAGCAGCCGGGTGGCGGTGACCGCCGCGCCGGCCGCCGGCGACGCGGCACCCGCGGTGAGCAACGCCGCCACCGCCACCGAGAGCAGCTCGACGACCAGGATGCCCAGCTCGATCCAGACCTCGATCTTGGCACCCTCGATGTCGCAGCCGCACTCCTCGACCAGGCGGCCCAGGTCGGCGGTGACCGCGAGCAGCACCGGCAGGGGCGCGTCGTCGCCCTCGGCGATCCCACGCCAGGCCGCCTCGAAAGCGGCGTCGACGGCACCGACACCGCCGTATCCGCTGCGTACCTCGGTGGCGGCTGCGGCGGCGTCGGCGTGCGGGCCGGCGAGGACGGCGGCGACCGCGTACCACCGGTCGGCGAGGTCCCAGACGGCCCGTTCGTTGCCCTCGGGCCACTGCACGCCGATCACCCAGTCGAGGGCCTCGTAGATCCAGCCGGGCACGTCCCAGGGCGCGTAGTCCAGCGGGTGCGGGATCGGGCTGGGCAGCACGCTCATTCGGATCGTCCCGCCGTCAGCGCTGGTCGGCGGCCCGGTCGAGCCGGGCGGCGCTGCTCTGGTCGGCCTGCACGCTCGCGTCGACCGCGCTGACCACGTCAACGCCCAGCTCGGTGAGCCGCTGGCCGACGCCCGCCCAGGCACGCAGCACGGTCTGCTCGATGCCGCGGTAGCTCTGCTCGAACGCGCCGCCGATGTCGTCACGCCCCCACGGACGGGCACCGCTGGCGGCCTCGATCTCGCCGCCCTCGGACGCCCGGCGGGCCGTCACCGCCTCACCGGACAGGGCCAGGTCGGCGCCACCGCGCCGAGCCCGCGACGCGTCGAGCCAGAGCTGGCCGTCCGTCATGCCGGCCCCTCGCGTCGGCCGAGCACGGCGTCGGCACGGCCGAGCAACGTGCCGAAATCGCCGGTACGCAGGAACTCCGCCGAGCCGGAGCCAGAGGGCATGGTCTCGGCGACCAGATCCTGGGTGGCCTGGGTGGCGGCCGCCACGGCGGCGTGCACCGTCTCGGTGACCTTTCGGCTCAGCGCCTCGGCGTCGCGGTCCCGGTAGATGGCCGGGGCCAGCACGACCTCGATCAGCTGGCCCTGCGCGCCGACGGTCGCCGTGACGTGGCCGTCGGCTGAGCGCCGGGTCACCCGTAGCTGGGCGAGGCGCGCCCGCAGAGTGTCCAAACCAGACCTGAGCTGCTGGTACTGGCCGTACACGTCGTCGAATCGGGCTCGTAGCTCGCGATTGGCGTCCCGGTCCGCGCGTTCGCTCACCGCCACTCCTCACGTCACCGTCGGTATCCAAGACCATACCGGCCGCCATCGATCCGCGTAGTCCGGTAGTTTCGGTGTGTGATCGACCGTCAGCAGGCTGAGCAGCTCGCGTCCGCCTGGGCCCGACGCGACTCACAGCGCCTCGGCCACGAGTGCATCCCGGTGGTCGACGAGTTCGACCTGGGCTTCGTCATCACCTCGATCGTGTCGGGCGCGGCGCGGGCGATCCCCGGCGATCTGCCGACCACCGTCATCGACAAGCGCACCGGAAAGGTCACCACCTGGCCCCGGGTGCCGAGCACCCTCGTGGCGGACCTGTACCGGCGCAGTCAGCCCAGCGGGCCGACCGCGCCGCGCACGGTCGACGCGTCGAGCCTGCTGATCCGGGAGATCCATCGAGGTCTGACGCCGAACACGGTGGCGCACCTGACCCTCGACGGTCGCATCTGGACGGCCCAGGGCACCCGAGGAGCCGCCATGCTCAACCACCACCCGCTCGTGCGCGGCTACCTGGACGAGAGGCCCCCGGGCGAGCTGGTCCGCGGCGTCGAGTGCCACGCCGAGCTGATCGTGATCTCCGACGTGCTGCACGAGTACGACCACCGCCGGGCCGCCGAGGGCATCGAGCCGATGGGGCGGGCCGAGGCGGCGGCACTGTTGGACGCCGCGCGCTTCGAGATCTTCCGGATTCGTGAGCCGGGAGACCCGGCCGGCGGCGCTGCCGAACTGCCCTGTGACTCGTGCACCGCGTTCCTGGTACGCGCCAACGTCCTGCCGGAGTCGGCGCGGGCCTACACCGAGACGTGGCTCGCACCGGCCGAGCTCGACCCCGATCCGGGCCGCTTCCTGCCGGAGGTGGCGAACGCGCTGGTGGCGGCGGGGTGGCGCCCGCACATCGGCGATCAGATCATGGCCGCCGCCGGCGTACGCGATGTCACCGCCGTCCCGGGCCGGACCCATCGGCACGAGGTCTTTCCCGCTGCCGTGGAGGCGCTGACCGCGTTCCCCAGTCTGGTGGGTGCCCGGCGCGGCCCGGGCGAGCAGGTGTGGATCTCCCGTTTCGACATCCGCCCGCACATGATCGCGCACACCGCAGACACGCTCGCCGACCTCGGTGCGGTGCTCGGCGTACGGCTCTTTCCGATCGGCACCGAACAGCAGGACAGCATCCTCGCCGTCGACGAGCGAGGCCGGATCTTCGCCCTCGACCAGGCCGGCGACTGGTTCCTCGGTGACACGATCGACGCCGCGCTCACCACGTTGCTGCTGGGCCGTGCTCCCGCCCGCGTACGCGACGACGGCACCTGGGCGGCCGGCTAGCGCGTCGATCGACCATCAGGGTGTTCGAGGAACCCCCGGACATAGGCGTGCCACCAGTCAGATCGGTTTCGACATGCCAGCACGGATGCGGAGCACAAGCCGCCAGATTAGGGCCCGGAAGCCGATTGATGCCGTCACCGATCGTGTCCACACTGGTGCGATGCCTCAACCGTCAACGTGGAGATTGCGGACCTTGGCTCTGGGGGCAGCCGCTCTCACCCTCGGCGGGGTCGCGATCGCCTGGAAGCTCAATCGCGTCGAATCGCTCAGCTGGCTCGCCGGCATCGGAAGCTTCGTGTTGGCGGCCGTCACGCTTCTCACCTCCGGCAGTGGCGGTGGTAGCACCCAGCGCACCTTCCTGGCGCGGCTCGGTGGGCGGATCAGGCGGGTTCTCCTCTCTGACGCGCAGAGGAACACCACCATCCAAGCCACAACCGGCGGGATCATCGAGGACATCACGGTCAGCGGGCCGTCTCTGCCGGCCGCGCCGACACCCGGAGAGTCACCGACGGACCGGCTCACGCCAGCCGTTCCGGCCGACCTGGGGAGGCGAGGCATGGTGGACCCCACACCGTCCACCGAGCCTTCTTCCGCCGTCAGGCTCCACGCGGAACTACCTCACGGGGTCACCCGGATTCGGGTTCTGGACGGTCTCGTCGACCGCGCCGATCAACTGGATCGGGTGCTGGACGGCATCCGGCGCAACCTCAACGGGACGGTCACCGTACTCGGGGCGAAGGGCATGGGCAAGACCTCGTTCATCGGTTTACTGCGGAAGGCCATCCAGCGCGAATTCCCGGACATCGTGATGATGCCCGTTCGAGCGGACATGACAGCGGAGCCTTACGGGCTGAGTGAGGCATATCGGGGCGAGTATGGCGCGGACACCACAAGCGTCATCTCGGTCCTATTGTTGGAGAAGTCGACACAGTTTCTTGGAGATCTGGCGCAGGCGGTGGCGCGTCAGTTTCCAGGTTTCCTGATCGCAGCGGAGGCAACACGCAGCGCTGCAAACACCGTCACGGTGAACAATACGTTCACCGCCAAGTCGTGGGGAAGGATGTCCAACGCCGCGCTGGAGATGAACGTCGGAGGTGAGAGCCCGGTCGAGCGTGTACGTCAGGCCCAACGACGCGTAGACGAGGCGTTCATCGCCGACTGGCATGGGTTTACCGCCGGTCGACGCGCGGTGCTGCTTCTTGACGGGTTCGAGACCCTCATCGACGACGCGGTAGGCCAGTGGTTCGTCAGATTTGCCGCCCGCCTTCCGAACACCACCGTGGTGCTGTCGCTCGTACCCCGCGAGTTCGCCGAGCACGGCCGGCAGGTGTTGGACCCGGCCCTCGTTCAGGAACTGCCACGGTTCACCGCAACGGAGACGCATGCCTACCTGGCGCACCACTTCGGCAACCAGGCCGATGCACGCCTGGCGGGCGTCGTCTACGACTTCACCGGCGGCCACCCGTACGGGCTCAGTCTCGTCGTCCAGTTCATGCGCGCCCACCGCGGCGAGGCGCTTGAGCCAAGCCGCCTGCGGGATCTGCTGTCGCAACTCTCTCAGGGCGACCGGCAGGTGGACGACCTCGTCCGGGCGGTGATACGACCGGAGCGCCATCCGGACGTGTGGCGGGTGGCCGAGATCGCCTCCCTGTTGAACACCTTTGACGTGCCGATGCTCGTCTTCATTCTCGCCGGCGAGGATCTGGCCTCCACACCGGAACGGGTGGGCCACGCCGTACAGCGCATCGAGCACCTCGGTTTGATTGATCCACTTCCAGTGGCCGGGCGGTTCCGGCTGCACGACTTCATCCGACCGTCGATGTCCGAGGCACTACGGGAATTTCAACCCGACCGGTGGACGCACATTCACCGACGCGCGGCCACGTACTACTACGAGCGCATCATGTCACTGGAAGACAAAACATCCACCGTGTACGGCTCGTGGTTCAAGTACGAGAACGTCGTGTGGCAGATGTACGAGGCCGAGTGGTTGTCGCACTCCGCTCAACTCGTCAACGAACGAGAAGTCGCGCGCGCCCAGTTCATCGTGCTCTTTTTGGAGGCGTTCTGGTGGTGGGGGCTTTACGTCGATTTTTCTTTCTGTCGCCAGTTGCTGGACAGCTGGCAGCGGTCGGCCCGCGACGATCTGGACCGAGACCTCGTCAAGGAGCTGCGCCGCTTTCACGAAAACTATCCGACGGGCCCGAACAAGCCGCCCGGCGCGCACTGGGCTGAGGTACGCCACGCGATACGCACGGTCGGCCAGCTGTGCGGCGTGCACAACGGATGGCAGGATGCGCGCTATTCCGTGGAGGTCCAGGAGACCCGTCGCAAAGCATGGCTCTATCTCGGCATCTTCAACGCCCACTCGTACTGGTACGACCGCCGGCCCGATGCCGCCGACGCCGCGTACCGAAGACTTGAGCCGGAGTTCCTCGACCTCGACGATGAGTGGCTGCTGGCCTGGATCTACTTCGAGTGGGCCGAAGTGGCGCTGACCGCCGGTGATCGCACCTCCGCAGCCGCCCGGTGCCGACAGTCGAGCGGGTACGTCCGCCAACTAGCCGAGGCCGGGGAATCCGAGTCGGAACTGCTGGCCAACCTGCATCGACTGCTCGGTGACCTCTTCTCCGACACAGACCGGACCATCGCCGCCGAGCAGTACGGCCAAGCGGTGAAGCGGGCCTTCCTGTTCCACTTGACGGACGACCCACTCGGCCCCGCGGTCAGCGGACCGGACGAGTACACCAGTCAGTTTCACGCCGAGATGACGCTCCGGGCGGCCGCCCAGCTCGCCGAGTGGTGGCAGGATCCTCGCCGCGACGCGATCCTGAGGGCCCTGATCGAGCCGACCGTTCGCCAGGCGCCGCTGACCATCGATGCGGGCCTTGCTGCCAACGATGGGTCGTTGAAGTCAAGAGAACAGGTGATCCTGGGGCTGTTGCCGCGTCGGCCGCGCGTCGACGAACTTTACCGACGCTCCGGGACCTTCATCGACTACTGGGGGGACGTCGTCGAACACCTCGACCCGGATGTCACGGCCGAACTCGACCGCATCGACGAACTGGCCGCTGGACTGATGGGCGGCTCAGCCGACTAACGGTTCAGCTCAAGCCGGTCGACCAGCCAGGCCGTCTGCCAGGATCGCTCCTCGTCGTACCGGTCCCCGGCGGAGTCCGGCCGGCGAGCCTGGGCGGCCCGGGCGGCCACGTAACCGAGAGCCGGAACCGGATAGGTCTGGGCCATCTCGACTGCGTCGGCCAGGTAGGCGCAGAGCAGGGCGGCGTTTTCCCGGCCGGACAGCGCCGCTGCCCGCTGGAGGTCCAGGGCTGTCTCGGTCACCCCGGCGAAGGGATCGGATTCGGGATGACGGTCGCGGGGCGTCAACAACCGGTCCGCCACCTCGGTCAACGGATGGCCGCCCGGGTCGCCGTACTCGGCCGCCGCGTGAGCGGCCGTCCGCCCCACGCAGACGCGAACGAACGCGGCGCTCGCATCGGCGTCCCACTGCGGCACACGCTTCGCCAGCCGCCCGCTAGGGGCCACGACCTTGTGACCGGCCACGGCGACCGGGCCTTTCAACTCGACCGACCACAGTTCGTCGTGCAACCAGTAGGGGAGGTCCTCGACTCGACACGCGTGCAGCCCCCGTACACAGGGGACCGTGGTGGTTGCCTGTAGCCAGCCGGTCGACCACACCTGGCCGGAGAAGGGTGCGACCCGACCAGAGGCCAGAAATTTGTAGTAGTTCATCGCGTGGGTTCGGCCCGCTCGACGTCGGTTCCTGCTGCGATGGCACCGGCGGTGGCGTTCCCGGCGGCCAAGGTGAGCAGACGCTCCGGCGGCGGCCGACCGGGCAGGCTGGAAAGACTCGTCCGAAGTTCCCGCACCTTACTCACGTGGCTCATGCAGGCGGGGCAGACCAGCAGGTGCAGCTCGACCAACTCCCGTCGGTCCGGAGCTGCGGTGCCGTCGATCAGACGCGCCGTCAACGACACCGCAGAGTCACAGCGCAGAAAGGTGTCCATCGCTCTCATCCTTGTCGAGTTCACGGTCAATGAGGGCAACCACCTCGGTCCGGGCCACGCCGACCAGCTCAAGGTATGCCTGCTCATCCTGGCCGATGAGAGCTGCCGCCTCGGCCGGCGTGGCGCCAAGCACATCGGAGAGAATGACGGCAACCCTCGGCAGCGGGGGCAGCCGCCGAACGGTCCGTGCGACGAGTGGACTTGGCGGGAGCGCCCCGTCCCAACTGGGCGGATTTTTCCGCCACCAGCCCGCCCACGGATCGTCCTCGCCGAGAAACCACGCCTGGAGCACCTCGGCGTCGACCGGGTCCGGTGAGACGAACAGCAACCCGGCATCGGACAGCGCGTCCAGTAGTGCGGCTAGCACGACGACCCGCGGTCGGGGCAGGCGTTCCCCGGCCGTCAGCCTCGCCAGCACCCGCGACCAGACGTCGTCGAGCAGGGACTGAGCGCGACCATCGCTGGCCAGGAGATCCAGGGCGCTGACTGTCGTCGGGTAATCCCGCCGCAGCAGTTCGACAGCCACATTCAACGGGGGAACCGTGGGATGCTGATCCAAGGCCAGCGGGGTCAGCTCGGGCCCCTGGCGGTCGACGACCGAGACCAAGGCGTTGAACTCAGGATCATCGTGGACCTCGAGCCCTTCCACTGACTCGTAGTACTCGATGAGGAAAGACTTCACGAGATCTTTCGGCACTGCCGCGTCGCTGGGCTGAACGGCCAGGAGCATGCCAGGCTCCCGGAGCGCGTCGGGACGAAGCCGGGGCTGGGCGAACGGGACAGGCAGCAAGCCGAACCCGGCCCGTTGGTAGAAGCGCAGCCGCGCGGCGGGGTCACCGAACTCACCAGCCGGGTGCAGTCGTGGATCTTCGACCTCGGCGAGGATCACGTCGGCGCCCGACCGTTCCCGCCATGCTGGCAACAGGCGGCCCACCAACGCACCGCCGATCCCGCCGCCGCGGATCCCCGGTCGCACGGCGAGGTAGCTCAGCAGCAAAACTCCGTCGAAGGGGTCGGCCACGATGACTCCGACGGGTGCGCCGTCGTGTAGCGCCACGCCGACGAGCGTCGTACTCGAGTCGATCAGGACCTCGATGTCCTCCAACTGGTCCGGCGGGAAGCTCGGCACCAGGACGTCGGCGTAGACGCGCCGCAGCAGGTCAAGGTCGGGCTTGGCATCCAGGTCACGAAGCTCGATGCGCCCGATGGCCGCGTCAACCGTCGAGGGCGTCATCCCACCATCCTCGGTTCTGGATGCTGGCCGCCGCAAGTGGCGTGGCACCAACGGGCGAGGCAGAACCGGGCCGTGGCCGTCAGTGATTCGGTGGGATTACGCGGAGGTGGCCTCGGCGGCCGGTCTGGTGGGGGTTCTCCGGGCGTGGCTGGTCGGGCTCCGGAGGGCGGGGAGCCGGACGGGCGGCCTCGCGGACCGCCTCGGCAAGCGCCACCAGGTCGTCGGTGGTGGGCGGGGGCGGCTCGAACTCGCCCTCGTGCCGGACCACGTCCCAGCCGCGCGGCGCGGTGAGGCTGCGGGCGTGCTGCTCACACAGGTCGTACGTGTGCGGCTCGGCGAACGCCGCCAACGGGCCGACCACGGCTGTCGACTCGTTGTAGACATAGGTCAATGTGGCGACCGCTTGCCGGGGGCAGCCGTTACGGGAGCAGCGCCGTGGTGACCTCACGTGCGGCAGGGTATCTCCATTACCGGGTCCGGCGCATCGCTTCGCGTTGCGACACGCCCGTCGTGGTGATCACAATCCGCGGTTCGTGCCGCGCCGCGCCACGCTGGCGGCGGTGCCGCTGGCCGGCCAGGCACGGGGGCTACCCTTTGCCTCATGACGAGCCCGGAACACCGCCGCCCCGGCCCCGGCCGGCGGACGCACCGCGACCGGCACGGGCGTGGCCTGCGCGGGCGCCTGGTGCCGGCGACCGTGCCGTTGGCGCGGACCAAGGCGGAGGTCTTCGACGACCTGGTCCTGGACACCGTCGAGACGTTGGAGCGACGGTTCGCCAAGGAGCTGGCCGGCGTCGAGTTTGCGGTCGAGGACGTTCCGCCGGACCTGAACGTCTACGACTCCGACGTGCTGGAGGACGGCGAGGTGCCGCTGGCCCGGCTGCTGCCGGGTCGTCCCGGCCGTCAGGAGGTGCCGCCCCGGATCGTGCTGTATCGCCGGCCCCTGGAATTCCGGGCGATGGACCGCGAAGATCTCGCCGACCTCGTCCATGACGTGATCATCGAGCAGGTGGCGAACCTGCTCGGGGTCGACCCCGACGAGCTGGCCTGAGTCGGGCGGCCCCCACCGCCTCGACTCCGCACCACCCCCGACCCCGCACCGCTCAGGCGGCGCGCCGCTTCAACTTGCGCCGTTCCCGCTCCGAGAGCCCACCCCAGATCCCGAACCGCTCGTCGTGGCCGAGAGCGTATTCGAGGCATTCGGTCTTGACCTCGCAGCGCGAGCAGATTCGCTTCGCCTCGCGGGTCGAGCCGCCCTTCTCGGGAAAGAACGCCTCGGGGTCGGTCTGCGAGCACAAGGCCCGCTCCTGCCACTCCGGCGCGTTTCCGAGCAGGTCGGCCACCTCAAGCTGGCCGTCCATCAAATGCCTCCTTGTCGCGCACCGGCGTCATCGCCGCTGCAACCCCCACGCGAAAGGCGTGCGTGTCCGTCCGGTCCCGTTTTGTTGCGTTCCGTGCGAACAACCCCATTCAAATTACACGCGTGTAATACGTGCGCCGTCAAGCCAAACTTGATAATGGAGTCGCCCTCCCGACAACCCTGGCCGGCCACCAGGACCGTCCAGCCTCGCAACCTGCCCTATCGATTCAGACCCCGGCCGAGTAACGCCCTCTCCGGCGAGTTGCTCGACTTTTCTGCCGTGGCGCTCCCCCGACGCCCCGCCGGGCGAGGAGCGCCAGCACCCTCCCCCACAAAGCTGATCTTGGTGGGGGACAGGTTAACGCGGCGCGGTGCAGACTGCCCGTCCGGCCGTGGACAGCGTTCGCACCCCGCCCACGATGTGGACGGGGTGCGAACGGAAAGGTGGCGCGAAGAGGTCAGCCGGCGGCCCCGAAACTGCTGCTCGGCCAGGCGAACTCGGCTATGCCTCCACCATGGACGGACACGGTGCCGGCTGACGTGTTCTCGTCCCACCAGACGGTATAAACGCCCTCGGGAAGATCGGGGTAGACCGCACTGTGGAACGAACCGTCCCGCACCCGGCGCTCCCGTACGGCCGAGTGGACCCGCCGATCGTCGCCGCGACTGATCTCGATCTCCCGGCCGTGCAGATCCCGACCCGTGTAGATGATCAAGGCACCGGTGTCGCCGCCCAGATCGAGGACGACGCTCCCCGTCTCCGACGGCCCGTACGTGTGCTCGTGCACGACTGCTCCCCCGGCCGCGGTCAGGACGACGCCGGCGGGTTGTTGAACCCGTCGTACGGCGTACCGAGGTAGGGGAAGTTCGCGAGGAACGGAGCCGTCACGTCCGCGGCGCTGAGCCCCGGAGTCACGGCGCCGGCCGCCGCGTCCGGCCGGAACGTCTTGTCGACGAGCGGGACGGTCACGCCGGCGATCGCCCGCAACGCGATACTCACCACGTCGTCGCCGACCCGCCGACCGTTCGGGAAACCGGCCAGGTCGCCGCCGAGCACACCGAACCGGTCCGGCCGACGGTTCGGCGCGATCGCTGTGTTCAGGCGCAGCATGTCGGCCGGCACGTCGCCGGTGACGTTGGTGAAGCCGTCGATGAGACCGGCCGGCACGCCGGTGAGCAGGATCGCCACCAGGTCCGCGCGGGCCTTCTTGGACTTGTTGAGCTTGTCCAGGTTCGGAAAGACGTCCGGATACAGCGCCGGCAGCAGCGCCGCCAACTCCGGCTGCTCGACGAACCGCGCGAACCGCTTGTCCTCCGACGGCGGCAGCGAGTTCCACAGGTCCTTCTTGGACATCGGAACGATGACCTCGTTGAACAGCGGATTGCCCAGCCGGGAGACCTGGGTGAACGGGCCGGTGGACGTGTCCGCTCCGCCCCGGTCACCGAGCACCCGGACCTGCCGGCGCGACGCCGACGTCCACACCCCCAGCACGGATGCGGCATCGGCGGGACCGTACCGGTTGGCGCGGCGACGCACCTGCTTCAGCGGCACCTGCACGGCGATGCTGTGCACGTTCATCCGGTCGGTGGCGTTGACCGGCTCGCCCTCGGTCTTGAAGATCTTCTTGCCGGCCACGTGCAACTGCTGGAACGGCCGCAGCGTGCCGAGGTCGAAGATCGCCCCCAGGTCGACGAAGAAGCCGTCCGCGCGCTGCCCGGCGAAGACCCGCTCCCCCGTCGACAGGGTGTACGTGGCCTGCCGTACCAGGTCGGCGTACTTCGGGGTCGACAGCGGGCCGACGTTGCACGGTGGGCACGGCAGCTTGTGCGCGAGCCGGTGTTCCTTGCCGTCGGTGATCCGGGTCAGGCTGTAGAACTGCCGGCGGTTCCAGTTCTTGCTGTCCAGTGAGTCGATCGGGCCCGTGTTGTAGAGGAAGCTGTTCGGGTTGGTGATCTCGGTGGTGAACTCGAACCGGTAGGTGACGTCAGGATGCCCGTCACCGTTGTTGTCGATGTGGATCTCGTAGCGCACGTCGTCGCCGAACTCGAAGAAGTTCGGCCCCCCGGACGGGAGCTGCAACGGCACGTAGTTGGCGATCAACGTGACCGTGTCGGGCTTGTCGGGGCTGACGAACGCGTAAAGGTCGGAGCTGTCGGCGACCGGGTCCTTGGCTATCTCCGGGGCCTCGCGGTGGGAAGACATGACGGACCAACCTCACTGGGCGGGGACTGATGGCGGGGCGGAGGGTGCTGGTCAGCGCCGGGCGGCGCGGCGCAGCCGGTCCGCGAGGCCGCGGTCGCGTACCTCGATCCGGGATTCACCGACGAAGACGTCCATCGTTCCGGACGCGGCGTCGCGCAGATGCACGACGATCGGCTCGTCGGCCCGAGCGGACGCGCCGGGCGCGTTCTGGGCGGCCGACAGGCCTGGCACGGTGAGCGCGGCCGCGCCGAGGGTGGCGCTGGCTGCGGCGGTCAACGTCTGCCGGCGGGTCAGTCGCGGCCAGGGCCGCTTCCGCTGATCACTGGTCATGGGGAACCTTTCCGGCGGCGGCGCGCACGCGCCCGCGGTGACGGACGGGTCCGGTGCCGCCGACCGACGCCGCCGGGCCCCTGAGGGAACACCGGCGGCGATCCTCGCCGCGACCGCCGCCGGCACCGCTTGGTACGGCCGACGGCGGGAAAAGGTTCGACCTCAGCGCCGGGCGTGACCGTACGCGGTCGTTCGCTTGCGCGCCGGACGCCCGGCGGCCGTCGCGATGGCCCGCAACTGCTCCTCGGTACGCGCCGAACCGTTGTCGGACCCCGCCATCCGGGAGATGGTCTCCTCCATCAGGGTGCCGCCCAGGTCGTTGCAGCCACCCTGGAGCATCGCCACGGTGCCCTCGTCGCCGAGTTTGACCCAGGAGCACTGGATGTTGTCGATCCGGCCGTGCAGCAGCAGGCGGGACATGGCGTGCACCACCCGGTTCTCCCGCCAGGTCGGCCCCGGTCGGGCGATCCCGGCCAGGTAGATCGGGGCGTTGGTGTGCACGAACGGCAGCGCCACGAACTCGGTGAACCCACTCGTACGGTCCTGCACGCCGGCCAGCACCCGGAAGTGCGCGAGCCACTGTCCAGGGTGGTCGACATGGCCGTACATCATGGTGGAGCTGGACCGGATGCCCAGCTCATGGGCCGTGCTGACCACCTCGACCCAGGCGGCCGCCGGCAGTTTGCCCTTGGTCAGCACCCAGCGCACGTCGTCGTCGAGGATCTCGGCGGCGGTGCCCGGGATGGTGTCCAGACCGGCCTCGCGGAGCTGGGTCAGCCACTCGCGGACCGGCACGCCGGCCTTCGCCGCGGCCGTGACGATCTCCATCGGGGAGAACGCGTGCACGTGCATCTCCGGCACCCGTGCCTTGATGGCCCGCACGATGTCCGCGTAGCCGGTGACCGGCATCTTCGGATCGATCCCGCCCTGGAGGCACACCTCGCTGGCACCGGCCGTCCACGCCTGCTCGGCCCGGTCCGCGACCTGGTCGACGGAGAGCCGGTACGCGTCGGCGTCCCGCTCACGCTGGGCGAACGCGCAGAATCGGCAGCCCACGTAGCAGACGTTGCTGAAGTTGATGTTGCGGTTGACCACGTAGGTCACGTCGTCACCGACCGCGTCCCGGCGCACGTCGTCGGCGAGCCGGCACAGCTCGTCCAACGCCGGCCCGTCCGCGCCGAACAACGCCAGCGCCGCATCCGTGTGTGCGGGTTCGAGCAGCGCCGCCGGGTCGTCGGCCGCGAGCCGCAGCCCGGCCGCCAGGTCACGGTCCGCGCCGCCAGCGGCCGCCACCGGGGGTACGTCCGCTCGGCGCGCCGCCGCCTCCGGACTGACCTTGCCGGCCACCGCCCTCGCCTCCGGGGTGACCCTTCCGGCCACCGCTTTCGCCTCCGGGGTGACCTTGCCGGCGACCTCGGCCCAGTCGCCGTAGACGCTGTCGAAGTCGCCGCGCCGGTCGTCGGTGCGGCCGGTGGTGTCGATGGTGGCGTGCAGGTCGATCCGTCCGCCGAACACCTCCTCCGGCTCCTGCCAGGGGCGGCCCTGCGGGAGGGCCGACTCGACCGCCATCCCGGTCGCCGGGTCGGCGAGGGCGCTCACGTGCGGCAGCAGCCGCGGGTCGAGCCACGGGTCGCCCGCCCGCACGTACTCGGGATAGATGGTCAACCGCTCGCGCAGCGTGAACCCGGCCAGCTCGGTGTGCCTGGCCAGCTCCTCGATCTGCGGCCAGGGACGCTCCGGGTTCACATGGTCCGGAGTGAGCGGGGAAACACCGCCCCAGTCGTCGATCCCGGCGCGCAGCAGGAGCTCGTACTCGCCGGCGATGAGGTTCGGCGGGGCCTGGATGCGGGCCTTCGGGCCGAGCAGCAGCCGGGCCACCGCCACCGTGGCCGCGAGATCGTGTAGCTCCGCATCGGGCATGCCGCGCATCGCCGTGTCCGGCTTGGCCCGGAAGTTCTGCACGATCACCTCCTGGAGGTGCCCGTACTCCCGGTGCGCGCGGCGGATCGCGAACAACGCGTCCACCCGCTCGGCCGGTGTCTCCCCGATGCCGATGAGGATGCCGGTGGTGAACGGCACCCCGACCCGGCCCGCGTCGTCGAGCACCCGCAGCCGTACCGCCGGCTCCTTGTCCGGTGACCCGTAGTGCGGCCCACCCGGCTCGGACCACAGCCGCGTCGCGGTGGTCTCCAACATCATGCCCATGCTGGGCGCGACCGGCTTGAGCCTCTGCAACTCCGACCACGACAGCACGCCCGGGTTGAGGTGCGGCAACAGGCCGGTCTCCTCCAGCACGGCCACCGCGCAGGCGCGCAGGTAGTCGAGGGTGGAGTCGTAGCCGCGCTCGTCCAGCCACGTACGCGCCGCCGGCCACCGCTCCTCCGGCCGGTCACCGAGGGTGAACAGGGCCTCCTTGCAGCCCTGCGCGGCACCCTCACGGGCGATGGCCAGCACCTCGTCCCGGTCCAGGAACGGCGCCGGCAACCGATGCGGCACGGTGGCGAACGTGCAGTAGTGGCAGCGGTCCCGGCAGAGCCGGGTCAGCGGGATGAAGACCTTCTTCGAGTACGTGACGACGCCCGGACGCCCGGCCTCGCGCAACCCGGCGTCGCGGATGTGACCGGCCACCCGGAGCAACTCGTCGAGAGCATCACCGCGGGCGGCGAGCAGCGCGGTGGCCTCGTCAAGGTCCAGCGCCCGCCCGGCGGCGGCCCGGCCCAGGGCACGCCGCACGCTCGCCTCGCTGGGACCGGAGTGGGTGCGATCAACCATCCGCTCACCCTATGCGCACCCCACCCCACCCACCCCCAGCCCCGCCCCGCCCGCCCTGCCCCCGCGCCGCCCCTCCCTGCCCCTGCCCCTGCCCCGCCCCGCCCCGCCCCGCCCCGCCCCGTCGATCATGAAGTTATTGCACGTTCACGCGGCGTGTCGGCGCAATAACTTCATGATCGACGTAGGCAGAGCCCAGGGTGGCCCAAGATCTGCGCGACTTCCCTGTTGTTGCTGCCTCAGCGGCGGCTGAGGCAGCAACAACCCTGTTCTTGTGCGGATCTTGCGGGGGCTTCGGGCGTGCGTTGCGGGTCAGAGGGCGGGGGGTGGGGTGGGCCGGGCGTGGGTGGGCCGGGCGTGGGGTGGGCCGGGCGTGGGGTGGGCCGGGCGTGGGGTGGGCCGGGCGTGGGGTGGGCCGGGCGTGGGGTGGGCCGGGCGTGGGGTGGGATTGAGTTGGGCTTCGGCGGGTGGGCGTGGGTTAGCGGGGTTGGTCGGGGTTGATGTGTTGGGTGCGGTCGTTGTCCTCGGCCGGACGCGGGATCGCCTGGGTCGGGTCGGCGGCCGGCTCGGCGGACTGGCGCGGGATGGTCTGGGTCGGGTCGGCCGACGGCGGCTGTCCGAACGGCGGGGCAGGCGGCGCGGACTGCGGTGCCGCCTCGAACGGCGGTGCGGACTGCGGGAACGCCGCTGCCGACTGCGGGAACGACGGCGCGGACTGCGGGCCCGGGCTGGCCGGCGGCGCGGACTGCGGGAACGGCGGCGCGGACTGCGGGTGCGGCGCTGCCGACTGCGGGAACGGCGGCGCGGACTGCTGCTGCGGCGGGGCGGACTGCGGAGCCTGGAACGGCGGGGACGGCTGGCCGTACTGGCCGGGGAACTGCGCCGGCGGGTAGCCGCCCGGCTGGCCGGGGGTAGGCCATCCGCCCTGCGGCTGCCCGCCGGGCTGGCCCGGCCAACCGCCCTGCTGCTGTGGCCAACCCGGCTGCGGCTGGCCGTAGACGCCCGGCTGCGGCTTCGGCTTGGGCACGTAGTAGAACGCCCGCCAGATCGTGAAGACCACCCAGGCGGCCACCGCGAAGATCACCATCCAGGCGAACCGGGTGAGGATGCCGAGCAGTGCGTCGAGGATCTCGGCGTTGGCGAGGCGGCCCACCGTCCAGATCAGCATGGTGAGCGTGCCGAGCAGCGCGCTGAACGCGTACTCGCCGAGAGCCACCTGCGTGATTAGCTTCGCCTTGGGCAGCACGGGCGCGACGTGGGTGGCCAGCAGGACGGCCAGCAGCGGCAGAACCACCGCCTCGACGCCGACGAACATGGAGAAGGAGCTGCCCGCCCGGCCGGTGAAGTCGGTGTAGTCGGCGGGACTGATGAGCCGGAGCAGCCCCACGAAGAGGAACACGGCGTTGGCGCCGAGCAGGGCGAGCGCACCCAGTTCGCGCAGTGGCTTGGTCAGCTGGCGGGCCTGCGTCGCGTCGGCGGACGCGGGCTCGGCGGGGCTGGTCACGAGCTCCCCCTCGGGGCATGGACGGACAGGGCGCACGTGAGCCTAGTCTCCCCGGGCACCGGCGGACCGGAGGCGTCACGTGCGCGAGGATGGTCGACATGCGCATCGTGGTTCTGGCCGGCGGCATCGGGGGCGCCCGGTTCCTGCTCGGCGTCCGGGCGTACGCCCGCGAGGTCGGTGCCGAGGTGACCGCCGTGGTCAACGTCGGCGACGACCTGTGGCTGCACGGTTTGAAGATCTGTCCCGACCTGGACAGCGTCATGTACACCCTCGGCGGCGGCGCCGACCCGGAGCGGGGCTGGGGTCGGGTCGGCGAGAGCTGGACGGTCAAGGAGGAGCTGGCCGCGTACGGCGCGGAGCCCACCTGGTTCGGACTCGGCGACAAGGACATCGCCACCCACCTGGTCCGCAGCACCATGCTCAACGGCGGGTACCCGCTCAGCGCGGTCACCGAGGCACTGGCGACCCGTTGGAAGCCGGGCGTACGCCTGCTCCCGGCGACCGACGACCGGCTGGAGACCCACGCCGTCGTGAGCGGTGGGGGCGAGCCCGGAAGCAGCGCCAGCGCTGTCGAGGACGACCAGAGTCAGCGGGCCATCCACTTCCAGGAGTGGTGGGTGCGGTACCGGGCGAACATCGAGACTCACCGCTTCGTGTTCGTGGGCGCGGAGACGGCCAAGCCGGCACCGGGGGTGCTGGACGCCATCGGGGCGGCCGACCTGGTGCTGATCGCCCCGAGCAATCCGGTGGTGAGCGTCGCGCCGGTCCTCGCCGTACCCGGGATTCGTGAGGCCGTGGCGGACGGCCCGGCACCGGTGGTGGGCGTCTCGCCGATCATCGGCGGCGCTCCGGTGCGCGGCATGGCCGACCGCTGTCTCGCGGTGCTCGGGGTCGAGTGCAGCGCGGCGGGCGTGGGCCGGCTGTACGGTGGCCGGCCGGCCGGCGGCCTGCTGGACGGTTGGCTGGTCGCCGAGGAGGACGCCGACACGCTGGTGCCGGAGGTGACGGTCCGCGCGGTGCCGCTGCGGATGACCGACGAGGTGGCGACGGCGGCGATGGTCCGCGCCGCCGTGGAGTTGACGTGAGGCTGGAAATCCTGCCGGTGCTGGGCATCGGGCATGTGACCGAGGGTGACGACCTGGCGGCGTTGATCGCCACAGCTGCGCCGTGGCTGCGCGACGACGACGTGCTGGTGGTGACCAGCAAGATCGTCTCCAAGGCGGAGGGGCGTTTGGTCGACGTCCCGGCGGACGGGCCGGAGCGGCTCGCCGCGCGCGACGAGGTGCTGGCCGGCGAGACCGCGCGAGTCGTGGCCAGCCGGGGCGCGACCCGCATCGTGCAGACCCACCACGGGTTCGTGATGGCGTCCGCCGGGATCGACGCGTCGAACGTCGACAAGACCCGGCTGGTGCTGTTGCCGGTGGATCCGGACGCGTCGGCCCGTGAGCTGCGCGCCGCGCTCCAGGAGAGGTACGACCTCGATGTCGCCGTGATCATCAGCGACACCATGGGCCGGCCCTGGCGCAACGGACTGACCGACGTCGCGCTCGGAGTCGCCGGTATGCCAGCCATTCGCGACCATCGGGGCGAGGTCGACCCGTACGGCAACGAGCTTCAGCTCACCCAGATGGCCGTGGTCGATGAGCTGGCGGGCGCCGGCGAGTTGATCAAGGGTAAGTGTGACCAGGTCCCGGTGGCCGTGGTGCGGGGCTACCTCACCGCCACCGGCGCGGACAATTCCGGGGGTGCTTGGGCGCTGGTCCGTGACGCCGCACAGGACCTCTTCTCGATGGGCACCGCCGAGGCCCGGGCCGCCGGGCTGGCCGACGCCGCGACCCTCACCGAGGCCGTCGGCGCGGAGCCGGTCGACCCCGCCGCGGTGCGGCGGGCGCTCGAAGCAGTGGCCGGGGTGGTCACGCCGGGCACGGTCTTCAACCTCGTCGACGAGTCCGAGGTACGCGCCGGCCTGGTCGCCCAGGTACCGGGCTGGCCCGCCGACGCCACCGCGCTGATGCTCGGTACCGCCCCGGCACCGATCGACCCGATGGACCTGGTCCGCTTCGGCGCCGACCTGCACCGGCTGCGCCTCGCCCTGGCCGCCGAGGGCGTCCCGTCCACGTTGCTGCCCCCACCCGCCGGCAGCCCGGCAAGCGCCGCCCTAGCCCTGTAACCCCCCTGCCCCCCCTGCCCCCCCCCTGCCCCCCCCACCCCTAGCGTCGATCATGAAGTTATTGCCCGTCGCCTCGGCGTGTCAGGGCGATAACTTCATGATCGACGCTGCGAGGGAGGGCGTCAGGCCTCCAGGACGGCTCGGCCCAGGGGGGTCAGGGTGTGCAGCACGGTGTTGCGGTCGCGGTGGCTGACGAGCAGGCCGGCGTTGCGGAGCACCGTGGCGTGCTGGCTCGCCGCCGCCGGGGAGATGTCCAGCCGGCGGGCCATCTCGCCCGTGGTGCAGCCGTCGTCGCTGGCCTGCAAGACGGCGGCCCTGGTCCGGCCCAGCAGCGCGGCGAGCGAGTCGCGGCTCGCACCGGACGCGGCCGGTGCGTCGCCGTCGGTCGCGGCGAGGCCGCCCAACCGGTCCACCGGGTACACCAGGACCGGCGGCAGCGCCGGGTCGAGCAGGGCGACCGGGGTGGCAGCGCAGAAGAAGGACGGCACCAGCAGCAGCCCGCGCCCGTCGAGGTGCAGCTCGCGGCTGTGCGGGTAGTCGCGCACCTCGAGCACCCCGCTCTCCCAGCGCATGCTCGGGCGCAGGCTGCTCAGGAGGCCCTCGACGCCGCCGTCCAGCAGGGCGCGCGCACGACGGTTGCGGTCCGCCGCCACGGCGGCCTGGATGCGGCTCCAGTACGGGCTGATCGCCATCGCCCGGTACTGCTTCATCGACTCCGCGAGGTGGTGCAGCGTCGCCACGTCGCCACGGGCCAGCGCGGCGGCCGAGGCGGGCAGTTGGTTCCCGGCGGCCACCAGGGTCAGGTCACGCTGGAGCAGCTCGGTCGGCGTGCTGCGGACCGCGTCCAGCCCCGCCTCGAAACCCTCCAGGCTGGCGTACGGGGTGAGGAAGTCGGGGAAGTAGCCACGCGGCGGATTCAGCGCGAAGAGCAGTCGTAACTGGTCGGAGGCGATGTCCTGGCGCAGCTCGCGGGTCACGCTGTGCCGCCAGGCCGACGTCAGCGGGTCGCGGTTGCGGCCCTGCAACACGTGCAGGCTGAGGACCAGCTCCCAAACCGGGTCGGCCGCCGGCGCCACCCGGGTCCGGAGGATGTCCTCGCCGGAAAAGTGGATCTTCAGCATGGAGCGCTCCCGTGTCGCCGGCAGAGGGATGCCGGGCGACCGTTTCGACTCTACCTGGCCGGCAGTTATCTCCATCTTTAAGCCTGGGCTGAAAAACCTCGACGCCTCCGGGGGCGGTTGGGCATGCTTCCAATGCCCGCGCACGGCACCGACGCGTCCTGGACGCCTCGACGCCGGGGCACCGGGACTGGGGAGGACCGGTGATCGGGCGGCACCACGAGGGTCTGCGGCCCTTGCTCCGCAGAGGTGTCGTCCGGTCACCCCACCGCTGCGGTGCGCCTGCCCCGCTCAGCCGACCCAGAGCGCGACCCGGTGGTCCTCGTCCGTGACGTAGAACGGCCGCCCGTCCACCTCGGCCAAGCCCTCAACGTGATGGAACGGCGTCAGGTCGGCCACTTCTTCCCCGACGAGCCGGTAGCCGTCACCCGTCCGATCCACGGGCAACCGGAACCGCACGTGCCGGGAGGTGACCGCACCCCCACCCGGATGCTCGTCGAGCAGCACCGAACCCTTGCCCAGCGCGTCGATCGAGCCGATCACGGCCGCGTACGCGCCGTCCGCCGTCGGCGCGAGCGCCCGGAAGCCGGTCAACTCGCCCGGCGGGGTCACCCCGGCCACCGCGTACGCGCCCAACGCCCGGGGCCACACCGGGTCCGCAGCGAACATGCCCGGCACGCCGGACACCTCCACCAGGATCGGTTCGCCGGCCCCGGTGACCGGGAAGCGCAGTCCGAGCAGGACCGTGCCCTCCGGGGTGAAGGCTGCCGCCTCCACGTTCAGGGGCAGGTCGTCCGGGGCCAGGCGACTCACCCAGCTCTTCGCCCGACTGGTCCCCCGGGCCAGGGTCTCCACGATGAAGCGGTCCCGCACCCGCTCGCCAGGAGGCAGCAGGGTCAGCGGCGACGCGGCCAGGGCGTCGTTCACCGTCCGGTGCAGCCGGAACCGGTTGCGCACCACCTGCACCGGCAGCGGAC
This sequence comes from Micromonospora sp. NPDC049102, assembly GCF_043197485.1. NCBI lineage: Bacteria > Bacillati > Actinomycetota > Actinomycetes > Micromonosporales > Micromonosporaceae > Micromonospora > Micromonospora sp. NPDC049102. Next base: position 88,022 of record NZ_JBICTE010000029.1, read on the forward strand.
CAACCGCCGCGTCGTCCTCGCGGAACCGGGCCACGAACGCCCGTCGGGGGCGCAGCGGGCCGGCCTTCGAACCGAAGTGGGAGCCGAAGACGTACACCCAGCCGTCGTGGTGGGCGAGCGCCTCACCGTCCTCGGTCCGGTCGTTCTCGACCCCGGCGTCCGCCGTGACGTGCCGGGCCGTCCACTCACCGTCGTCCAGCTCCAACAGCAGGGCCAGGCAGCGCTCCACCGGGCCCTCGTCCAGCACGGTCCAGAAACCCCGCCGCGCACCGTACGACCGCAGCAGCGCCGGCGATCGGACCGGAAGCAGATCGCTGGCCTCGTTGCCGGCCACCACGAATTCGAGGAGTCGCAGGGTCACCGCGCCAGGGTACGGAGCCCACGCTCGTACAGTGTCGGGGTGCCTGACACCGCGATCACCGGACCCGCCGTCGACCCCACCGATCCCGCCGCGTTCGCGACGCTGCACGCCGAGGCCGTCGCGCTGCTCGAGGGCTGGCAGCCGACCAGCCCGGCGGCGGCCGACGCCCGGGAGCGGACCCTCGCGCTGCTCGCCGCCGGGCCGATCACGATGAGCCGGCAGCACCGCCCCGGCCATGTCACCGCGAGCGCGCTGGTGCTGGACCCGACCGGTGCACGGGTGCTGCTCTGCCTGCACGCCAAGTTCGGCCGGTGGGTGCAGCTCGGCGGGCACTGCGAGCCGGTGGACCGGACGCTGGCCGGGGCCGCGCTGCGCGAGGCCACCGAGGAGTCCGGCATCGATGGCCTACGCATCGACCCGGTACCGATCGACATCGACGTACACGAGGTGGGTTGCCAGGGCGGCTCGCGCCACTACGACATCCGGTTCGCCGTGGTCGCCCCGGCCGACGCGGTCGAGCAGGTCAGCGATGAGTCCGAGGAGCTGGGGTGGTTCCCGCCCGACCGGCTGCCCGAGCCGCTGGCCGGTGGGACCGTACAACTCGTCGAGCCGGCCCTGGCGGCCCTGCGCAGGTTCTGACAGCGGGTCTGCGCGCTGGCGACGGCCTGCCGCCGCCAGCGTTTACGACACCGGTCAGACGTAGCCCTCTTCGCCGCGCTCCTTGAGCTCGTCGACCAGGAGCTTGACGTCCTGGGCACGCTCACGCGGACAGACCAGCACCGCGTCCGGAGTGTCCACCACGATCAGGTCGCGCACACCGAGGACCGCCACCAGCCGACCCGACTGCGGCACCACGACCAGGTTGGCGGTGTCCCGCAGGAGCACGCCGGGCTTGGCGTCGGTGCCGAGCACCACGTTGCCCGCTTCGTCGGCGGGTAGCACGTCACCGAGGGTGTGGAAGTCGCCGACGTCGTTCCAGCCGAAGTCGCCCGGCACCGTGGCGACCCGACCCGCGGTCGCCGCCCCCTCCATCACCGCGTAGTCGACGGAGATCTTCGGCAACGTCGGCCAGACCGTGCCGAGCACGTCGTCCTGCTCCGGCGTGCCCCAGGCGGCGGCGATCGCCATGACGCCCGCGTGCAGGGCCGATTGCTGGCGGGCCAGCTCGGCGAGGAACACGTCGACCCGCCAGACGAACATGCTGGCGTTCCAGAGGTGCCGACCCGAGCGGACGTACGCCTCGGCGACCTCAGCGGCCGGCTTTTCCTTGAACTCGGCCACCTGACGCCACGGCGTGCCGTCGGTCTCGTCGCCGGTCTCCAGGTAGCCGTATCCGGTCTCGGGGCGGGTCGGTGTGATCCCGACCGTCATCAGCATGCCCTGCTCGGCCCCCCGGACCGCCTCCTGGACCGTGCGCACCCAGTTGTCCGGGTCGCTGATCAGGTGGTCGGCGGCGAAGCTGCCCATGACCGCCTCCGGGTCGCGGACCGCGATCACCGCCGCGGCCAGCGCGATCGCCGCGCAGGAATCCCGGGGCGACGGCTCGACCAGGATGTTCTCCTCCGGCAGCCCGGTCAGCTGCCGGGCGACCGCCGCGACGTGCGCGGCACCGGTGACCACAAGGGTGCGATCCGGTGTCGTCAGCGGCGCGAGCCGCTCCACGGTCGCCTGCAACAGTGAGGAGCTGGTGCCGGTCAGCGGATGGAGGAACTTGGGGTGGCCGGCGCGGGACAACGGCCACAACCTTGTGCCGCTGCCACCTGCCGGGATGACCGCATAAAGCATCCGCACATCATGCCCGACGCATCCGCCCGCAGTGGCACGGGTCACCATGAGGGGCCCGAACGGTCACGAACGGGCGCGACTCCATGCGGCGATGTGCACCTCGGCGCTGGACTCCCAGGTGAACTCCTTGGCCCGGTCGAAGCCGGCCTTCGCCAGCGACAACCGGCGCTGCTCGTCGTCGAGCAGGGCGGCCAGGTCGGTGGCGATCTGCTCCGGGTCCTCGGAGGTGTACGCGACCGCGTCGCCACCCACCTCGGGCAGCGACAGGCGGGGCGTGGTCAGCACCGGGGCGGCGCACGCCATCGCCTCCAGGATCGGCAGGCCGAACCCCTCGCCGTACGACGGGTAGGCGGCGACCAGCGCCCCGCCGAGGAAGCCGGGCAGGTCGCCGTACCGCAGATAACCGGGGCGCAGCAGACGCAGGTGCGACGGGACCTCGGCCACCGCGCGGTCGATGTCGTCGTCGTGCCCCTGCCCGCCGGCGATCACCAGCGCCGGCGGGTCGGTCCGCTCGGCCACCGCGCGAGCCCAACCCCGGATCAGATTGGGTACGTTCTTGCGCGGCTCCTTGGCACCGAGGAAGGCGACGTAGCTGCTGTTGCCCAGCCCGAGCCGAGCGCGTACGCGGGCCTTCTCATCCTCGCTCGGCGCGTGGAAGGCGGCGTGGTCGACGCCGTGGTAGGCAACGTCGATGCGGGTCGGGTCGGCGTCGAGCAGCCGGATCAACTCGTCACGGGTGGCCTTGCTGGGGACGATCACCCGGTCGGCGCGGCGCATCGAGGTCTTGATGGCGCTGCGGAAGAACGTCCGGCGCGACTTGTCGTAGTGCTCCGGCTCGGTGAAGAACGTCGCGTCGTGCACGGTGACCGTCACCGGGCACCCGGCACGCAGCGGGCAGGTGTAGAAGGGCGAGTGCAGCACCTGTGCGCCGACCTGCTGGGCGAGCAGCGGCAGACCGGTCTGCTCCCAGGCGAGGCGGGCCGGGCGGTGCGCCACGGCGGCCGGAGCGGGGATGATCTCCGCGCCGGGCAGCATCCGGGTGTAACGCTCCAGGTCGGTGCGGAGGCTCACCACGGCCAGGTCCACCCCCGAACCGCACACCTTGCCGAGGGCACCGAGCAGACCGTCGACGTATCGACCGACGCCACCACGGTCGGCGGGGACACTCGTGGCGTCGATGAGCACGCGGGGCGGGCGACCGGCGGTCACGGGGCGACTCCTTGCGGGTGGGTCTGTGGGGAACAACACTCCGGGGGTAAAGCCTACGCCGGAGTACGGGGGCGACGCTGACTGCGACCCGACCGTACGCCGACTTGTCATCGTCATCGAGTACGGGTGCCAGAGGCGTATCGTTCGCGCCGATGGCCGACAACATTGCCCGGGTCTTCGCCGACGCGATCGCGACCGACCCGACCCGACCGCTGCTGACCTGGTACGACGACTCCACCGGAGACCGCACCGAACTTTCCGGCGCCACCCTGGCGAACTGGGTGTCGAAGACCGCCAATCTCCTCGTCGACGAGGTCGGCCTCGCGCCGGGCACACCGGCCGGCGTCCTGCTCCCTCCGCACTGGCAGACCGCCGCGGTGCTGCTGGGCTGCTGGTCCGCCAAGCTGACCGTGCTCGACGCGCCGGGAAACGTGGACGTCCTCTTCGCCGCCGCCGACCGGTTCGACGAGGCGCAGTCCTGGCCCGCCGACGAGCGGTACGCCCTGGGCCTCGCGCCGCTCGCTGCTCCACTGCGGCAGGTGCCGCCGGGCTTCGCCGACTACGTGGTCGAGGTACGCGGGCACGGCGACTACTTCAGCCCGCAGCCCGGCCCCGGCCCCGCAGACACGCACCTGCTCGCCCGCGCCGAGGCACGGGCGGTGGAGTTGGGCATCGAGCCGGGCGCGCGGGTCCTGGTCGACGCGTCGCGCTGTCCCGACCCGGTCGACTGGCTCCTCGCGCCGCTCACCCGGGCCGCCACGGTGGTTCTCTGCGCCAACCCTGACCCGGCCCGTCTGGCCACCCGGCTGTCCAGCGAGAAGGTCACCCACTCCCTCCCGTAGCCCGCTCGCCGCAACCGACGACAGCCCGCGCCGGCAGCACGGCCGAGGACCAGCACGGCTGAGGGCCGGCATCGCGGAGGGCCGGCACGGGAGGGGTGCCCGCACATCCTTTGCTCTGCTTCCCTATAGGCGACACAGCGCTGGCCCCGGTGTCGCCTATGTTGAAGCAGAGCAAAGGACGCATCGACCACTCGGCCTGGGCACCTCCGCCCTCCCGAGGGCCAGCCCAGCGAGGGCCAGCCCAGCGAGGTTCAGCCCGGCCGGGTTCGGCGATCTTGCAGTTTCGGTTGCCGATACGCGAGTGATGTCCCTTAGACCGTGTGTCGTTTGGGGTTGTTGGAGTGCAAGGTCATTCGTTGAGCTGGTGTGAGCGACGTGGAGAAGTACTGCCCGGACGCGTTGT